>NZ_JBSGJD010000263.1:0-13215 GCF_053605405.1 Amycolatopsis sp. NPDC003861 | reverse complement strand
CCCGGATGCGCCCCAATGTGGCGTTGGGTGCGTCCAACGCACCCAATGTGGCGTTCGGTGCGTCAGATGCGCCCAACGCCACATTGGGGCGGTGTGGGCTGAGCTCATGTCGCCGGGCGGAAGGGGCCGTGGAGGGCGGCCCACTGCAGGAGCATGATCGTCTTGGCGTCTGCGATCTCGCCCGTGCCGATCATCTCCAGGGCCTTGGCGAACGGGAGTTCGAGGACCTCGATGTCCTCGCCTTCTTCGGCCAGGCCGCCGCCGGCGCCGCGGTCGGCCGGGTCGTAGGGCGCGGCGTAGCAGTGGAGGCGCTCGGTCACCGAGCCCGGGCTCGTGTAGACGTCGAACACGTGCTCCAGCGCGCCGATCCGCACGCCCGTCTCCTCTTCGGCCTCGCGGCGGATCGCCGTCTCCGGGTCGTCCGCGTCCAGCAGGCCCGCCGCCGTCTCGATGAACATGCCGTCGGGGTGGTCGTTGACGTACACCGGGTAGCGGAACTGGCGGGTGAGCAGCACCGTGCCGCCCTGCCGGTCGTAGAGCAGCACTGTCGCCCCGTTGCCGCGGTCGTAGGTCTCGCGCTGCTCGGTCGTCCAGCGGCCGTCGGCGTGCTGGTAGTCGAACGTCGTCCGGCGCAGCACGTACCAGGCCGACGACAGCAGTTCCACGTTCGTGACCCGGACGCGCGGGTTGCGGGACAGGCTTGTCGAAGAGGTCATGCCGTGACCATAATGTGCATGACTCGGAAAGAACAAGGAGGATCGTGCATGCTGGTCGGGGAACGCCGTGAACTGCTGCTCGCCCGGCTCGCCGCCGATGGCAAGGTGCTGGCCAAGGACGTCGCCGCGGAACTCGGGGTCTCCGAGGACAGCATCCGCCGGGACCTGCGCGACCTCGCCGCGGCCGGGCTCTGCCAGCGGGTCTACGGCGGTGCACTGCCCGTCTCCCCCGCCGTCGCCGACTACGCCGGCCGGACCGCCATCGCCCGCGACGCCAAGGACCGGGTCGCCGAGGCCGCGGCCGCGCTGGTCCGGCCCGGCTCGACCGTCATCCTCGACGGCGGCACCACGACCCTCGCGGTCGCGAAAGCCCTCCCCCACGACCTCGAGGCCACCGTCGTCACGCACAGCCCGACCGTCGCGGTCGCCCTGCTCGACCACCACGGCATCGAGGTCTTCCTCCTGGGCGGGCGGCTGTTCCGGCACTCCGCGGTCACCTGTGGCGCGGCCGCCGCCGAGGCCGCCCAGTCGATCAGCGCCGACGTCTTCCTGCTCGGCGTCACCGGCGTCCACCCCGAAGCCGGCCTGACCACCGGCGACGCCGAGGAAGCCGCGATGAAACGCACCCTGGCCCGCCGCGCGGCCGACACCTACGTCCTGGCCAGCGCCGAAAAGCTCGGCGCGGCCTCGCGGTTCACCGTGCTGCCCCTCGCCGACGTCGCCGGGATCGTCACCGACGCCGCAGACCAGAACGTGCAGAAACTTGCAGACCAGGGTGTACCGATCCTGACGGCTTGACCTCGGCGTACCACTCCCGCCCGGCGACCAGCCCGAACAGCGGCGCCGGCAGCCACACGAGCACCCGCAGCACCGCCGAGAGCCGCCCGGTGCCGCGCACGTCCGACACGTGCGCGGCCAGCGCCGCCTGCTTGCGTGCGGCGAAGCGCCGCACGTCGAACCGGTGGGTGATCGCCGAGGCGGGGCTGTAGCCGAGCGCTTCGACGTCGTAGTCGAACGGGATCCGCAGCGCCTTGACCACCCGCACGAACCGCTGCGCGAAGTCGCGGGGCAGGGTGGCTTCCAGCAGCCGCGTTCCGGTCAGCCGGGCGGCACGGCGGGCCACCTGGTGCACCTTGACGTGGTCGCGGTGCCCGTAGCCGCCGTTGGCGTCGTAGCCGAGCAGCAGGTCGGCGCGCTCTTCGTGCAGCACGGCCGCGAGCCGGTGCGCGGCTTCCTCGGTGTCCGCGCGGGCGAAACGCTGCCGGCCCGGCGGGTCCGCGAAGAGCCGGGGACCGTGGCCGCTGTCGGCGTAGCCCAGGTGCACGACCCGGTGCACGCCGAGGATGGCCGCGGCCGCCTCCAGCTCGGCCCAGCGTGGTGTCGGGTGCTCGGCGGCCATGCCGTCGGTGGCCACGACGACCACCACCCGGTGCCCGTCGGCCGCGGCCCGGGCCAGCGTGCCGCCGCTGAGCAGGACGGGGTCGTCTGCGTGCGCGTGGAAGGCCACGATGGTCGTCACCGGGCCCATCATGGCCCAGAACGGCCGAAAACGGCTCAGGCGCGCTTGACCAGCTTGCGCAGCTGGTGCCAGCGGCGCCCCAGGCCCCACTTCGCCACCCGCAGGAACGCCTCCTGGATGATCGAGCCGTTCATCTTCGACTCGCCGATCTCGCGCTCGGTGAAGGTGATCGGGACCTCGACGATCTCGAAGCCCGCCTCGTCGGTGCGGATGGTCAGGTCGATCTGGAAGCAGTAGCCGTGCGAGTTGACCTCGTCCAGGGCCAGCTTCTCCAGCACCGGACGGCGGTAGGCGCGGAACCCGGCGGTGATGTCGCGGACCCGCATCCCGAGCGCGACCTGCGAGTAGAGGTTCGCGCCGCGGGAGAGGACCTGGCGCTTGAGCGGCCAGTTGACGACGCTGCCGCCCGGCACGTACCGCGAGCCGATCGCCAGGTCGGCGTCGCCGACCGCGTCGAGCAGGCGGGGCAGGTCCTCGGGGGCGTGCGAGCCGTCGGCGTCCATCTCGACGATCGTGTTGTACTCGCGGGCCAGGCCCCAGCGGAACCCGGCGATGTAGGCGGCGCCGAGGCCGGCCTTCTCGGTGCGGTGCAGCACGTGGACGTGGTCGTTGGCCGCCGCGCGCTCGTCGGCGAGCTCGCCGGTGCCGTCCGGGCTGCCGTCGTCCACCACGAGCACGTGCACGTCCGGGAGTGCCTTGTGCAGGCGGTCCAGGATCGGACCGAGGTTCTCCCGCTCGTTGTAGGTGGGGATCACCACCAGCACCGGCTCGATTCCCCGGGCCCCCCGCGGCGCCTGCGACATCCGTGCTCCTCCGATATCCGCGGCGGTCAGTCCGCCGCTTCCCCTGCCGTGCCGGCGCTGCTGCGCCGCGTGCGAAAACGGAGTACGAGCCCACCGGCCACCCCGGCGATCGCCAGAGCCAGCAGCCCGTACTCCGTCCACGCACCTAGTTGATCCGACAGCGTAGTCTGCGTCCGCAGCGGGACGCGCCCGACCAGGGAATCCGCCGTGAAAAGGCCCGTTGAGCTGGTCACGGTCCCGTCGGGCGCGACGATGGCGCTCACCCCCGACACGGCCGACACGACGACGGCGCGGCCGTGCTCGACCGCCCGCAGCCGCGACATGGCCAGCTGCTGGTAACTCATCTCGCTCTCGCCGTACCAGGCGTTGTTGGTCGGTACGACGAGCAGTTCGGCGCCGTCGCGCACGGCGTCGCGGGCCGGGTAGTCGAACGCCGTTTCGTAGCAGATGAACACGCCGACCTTGGTGCCCGCGGCGGCCATGGCCTGGTTGGTGCCGTCGCCGGGGACCATGTCGACGGTGTCGGAGTCGAGGAACGGCGTGACGAGCTCGGCGACCTTGCGGGCCGGGACGTACTCGCCGAAGGGCACCAGCTGCTGCTTGGCGTAGCGCGGCCCGGGCCCGGTGCGCGGGTCCCAGGCGATGACGGAGTTCTGCAGGTGCCCGTCGGGCAGCCGGTAGATCGCGCCGATCAGCGCGGGCACGCCGAAGTTCGCGACCAGCTGGTCGACCTGCAGGTCCGGGCCGGTGACGGTGGTCGCGCTCTCCGGCCAGACCAGCAGGTCCGGCCGGGGGACCTTCCCGGCCTTGATGTCGGCCAGCAGCCGCCCGCTTTCGGCGATGGTGTTGTCGCGCAGCACAGTGCGCTGCCCCTGCAGGGCGAGCCCGATGTCCGGGGCGTTGCCCTGGACGGTGGCGACGGTGCGTTCGCCGTCCTGGGCGCCGGTGCCGATGGCCGGCCACAGGGCCAGGCCGGCGACGACCGGCAGCAGCGTGCCGAGGGCGGCGAAGGTCACCGGCCGGGTGAGCTTGCGCACCTCCCGCAGCCGGGCGGCGAGGGCGGCCAGGCAGAAGCCGGTCAGGACGACGGCCAGGCCGACCAGCGGCGCACCGCCGACGGAGGCCAGCGGCAGGAACGCGCCTTCGGGCTGGCTGAAGGCGACCCGGCCCCAGGGGAAGCCGCCGAAGGGGAACCACGCGCGCGGCGTCTCCAGGGCGATGAACACCAGCGCGCCCCACAGCGGCGCGGCCGGCAGCCGGGACACCAGGGTGATCAAGCCGCCCGCCAGGCCGTGGTAGAGCGCCAGCGCGACGGACAGGCCCAGCCACGGCCAGGGACCGAAGTCGGGGCCCAGGAAGTCCAGCAGCCAGGTCAGCAGCGGCAGGAAGAACACGAACCCGAACGCGAAGCCGTAGCCGAAGCCGGCCCGGAAGCGGCGGCCGCGCAGGACGAGGGCCAGCCCGGCGAAGGCCAGCGGCGCGAGCCACCACAGCGGGCGCGGCGCGAAGCTCAGGTAATAGGCGAACCCGGACACCAGGGCCGCGATGGTGCGCAGCAGCCAGGCCGGGGGGAACCGCCGGGTGCGGGCGGGCTGGTGCTGGGCGCCCGGTTCGGGGTCGGCCACGGTGACTGCCACAGGTGCCAACTCTAGGAGATCGTGTCGTGGAGGACGGCACCCGCGCGGACCGTGCGCAGGCACCGCGGGAGGGTGGCGTCCGGTTCCAGCCTCGGCAGCGGCGGCACGCCGGCCCGCGGGTCGGTGGACCAGCGCTGCACGCGGCTGTCCGGGGTGGCCACCACGAGGTCGGCGGCGTCCCAGATGGCGTAGTGCGCCGGTGCGCCCGGTACGAGGCTGCCGGTGACGCCGTCGTTGACGCCGGCCGCCCGGTGCCCGGCGCGGGTGTGGGCGGTGAACGCCGCCCGCGGGGACAGGCCGGCACCGGGTGTCCGGTGGTAGGCCGCGGCGCGGACGCTGGCCCACGGGTCCAGCGGCGTCACGGGCGCGTCGGAGCCGAAGGCGAGCAGGACGCCTTCGGCGGCCAGGGTCGCGAACGGGTTGAGCCCGGCTGCGCGGTCCGCGCCGAGGCGTTCGGCGTACATGCCTTCCGGGCCGCCCCAGAGCGCGTCGAACAGCGGCTGCATCGAGGCGGTCACCCCCCAGCCGGCCAGGTGCTCGGCCTGCTCGGCGGTGACCATCTCCAGGTGCTCGAGGCGGTGGTGGCGGGCCGCGAGGGCGCGCTGCCCGACCTCTTTTTCGGCCAGCCGGAAGCCTTCGACGACTTCGGCGACCGCGGCGTCGCCGATGACGTGGAAGCCGGCCTGCAACCCGGCTTCGGTGCAGGCGGTGAGGTGTTCGGCGATGCGGGGGGCGTCGAGATAGCGCATCCCGGTGCTCGCGTGGTCGGCGTAGGGCTCGGTGAGCGCGGCGGTGTGGGAGCCGAGGGCGCCGTCGACGAACAGGTCGCCGGCCAGGCCGCGGGCGCCGAGGTCGCGGGCGGTGCCGACGGCGCCGAGCTCACCCCAGTAGCCGACGACCTCGGGCGTGCCGGGTCCGGCGAGGGCGAGGAGGGCGGCGAGGTCGTCGCGGCCGGAGATGTCGGGGCCGGCGCACTCGTGGACGCTGACGATGCCCTGCTTCGCGGCCTCGGCGAGGAACGCCCGCTGGGCGCGTTCCCGCTGTTCGGGGCGGATGGCGGCGCGCACGGCCGCGCGGACGGCGTGGTGGGCGGCGCGGGTCAGCGGGCCGTCGGGTGACCAGCCCTCGGCGTCGCGGGCGGTGGGGGCCAGCTCGACCAGGGCGGTGGAGACGAGCGCGGAGTGGACGTCGACGCGGCTGAGGTAGACCGGCGTGCTCCCGGCGGCGGCGTCGAGCTCGGCGCGGCTGGGCAGGCGCGGGTCGGTCCAGGTGGTCTCGTCCCAGCCGTGGGCGAGCAGGACCTGGCCGCCCACGGCGGCGTCGCGCACGCGGACCAGCAGGTCGGCGCCGCTGCGGACACTGGTGAGGTCGAGGCCGGTCAGGTGCAGGCCGGTGGCGGTGGCGTGGACGTGCGCGTCGACGAACGCGGGGGCGACGAAGGCGCCCTGGAGGTCGATGACCTGGGCGCCGGGGTGCAGGGCGCGGGCCGGGGCGTCCTGCCCGACCCAGACCACGGTGCCGCCGGTGACCGCCATCGCCGTGGCGTCGGGACCGGCGGGGGTGTAGATGCGCCCGCCGAGCAGGAGCGTCGTCTGTTCGTCCGTCACGCCCCTGAGTCTGCCCCCTGCGTCCACGTGGGGGACGCCGCCCCGGCAGGCAGGAAGATTTACTCCGTGAGAACGTTATGACAGGATATTTTAACGCGTTCCCGACGACTAGGAGTACAAGTGACTGCGATCCAGGAACCTGTGACGCCTGCCGCCGCCTTCGACCAGCCCTACGAGTACGCCCGCGCCGAGCTGGTGGAACCCGATTGGCGCCGCTTTCCCGGCTGGCACGACGTGACCGAGCCCGAGTGGCGTGACGCGCAGTGGCAGCGGGTGCACTGCGTCCGCAACGTCAAGCAGCTGCGCGCCCTGATGGGCGACCTCCTCGAGGAGCGCTTCTACGACGACCTGCTCGCCGACCAGCGCGAGATGGCCACGATGTCGATGCTGCTGCCCCCGCAGATGCTCAACACGATGGCCCCCACGGCCGGCACCGACCCGGCCAAGGTGACCGAGGCGTTCTACGCCGATCCGATCCGCCGCTACATGCTCCCGGTCCGCAGCGACCGCGACCCGGTCTGGGCCAGCCACCCCCACTCCGAGCGCGACTCGCTGCACGAGGCCGAGATGTGGGTCGTGGAGGGCCTGACCCACCGCTACCCGACCAAGGTGCTGGCCGAGATGATCTCGACCTGCCCCCAGTACTGCGGCCACTGCACCCGAATGGACCTCGTCGGCAACTCGACGGAGACGGTGGAGAAGCACAAGCTGACCCTCAAACCGGTCGACCGCCAGGACGCGATGATCGCGTACCTGAAGAAGACCCCGGGCGTCCGTGACGTCGTGGTCTCGGGCGGCGACGTGGCCAACGTCCCGTGGCCGCAGCTGGAGTCGTTCCTGATGCGCCTGATGGACATCGAAACGGTCCGCGACATCCGCCTGGCGACGAAGGCCCTGGCGGCCCTGCCGCAGCACTGGATTCAGCCGAAGGTGGTCGAAGGCCTGGAGCGCGTCGCGGTGACGGCCCAGCGTCGCGGGGTCAACCTGGCGATCCACACCCACGTCAACCACGCCCAGTCGGTGACCCCCCTGGTGGCGGAGGCGGCCCAGACGGCGCTGAACGTCGGGGTCCGCGACGTCCGCAACCAGGGCGTGCTGATGCGCGGGGTGAACGCCACGCCGGCGGCGCTGCTGGACCTTTGCTTTGCGCTGCAAGGGGAAGCGAACATCCTGCCGTACTACTTCTACATGTGCGACATGATCCCCAATGCCGAGCACTGGCGCGTGGCGGTGTGGGAGGCCCAGGAACTGCAGCACTCGATCATGGGGTACCTGCCCGGGTACGCGACGCCGCGGATCGTGTGCGACGTGCCCTACGTGGGCAAGCGGTGGGTGCACCAGCTGGCCGAGTACGACCGGGAGCTGGGGATCTCGTACTGGACCAAGAACTACCGGACCGGCATCGAGCTGGACGACCCCGAGGCCCTCCAGCGGCGGTACCCGTACTACGACCCGATCTCGACGCTGCCCGAAGCCGGTCAGACCTGGTGGAGCACCCAGCCCCGCCCCTGATGACGGCGGAAGCGCCGGGCTGAAGACGGGGCTGTCGACGGACTGCAACCGAACTGTCGACGGTCGCTGCAAGACTCTGCCTGCCCCGGGGCGGGCGCCGTCTTCAGCCGCCCTGCGTGGCGCGCGCGGCGAGGGGCGCCCGCGATGAGGTTCTGGGGGAACGGTGAACCAGCAAGCGAACGAGCTCGCGTGGACGCCCGCGCTGCCGGCCCGTCGGCACCTGACCCGGCGTCGTGCCGAGATCGAAGTGGTGCCGGACGTCGCGGTGCCGACGGTGGTGCTCGCGGACACCCGGCCGGCGGTGCGCCGCGGCGTGCGGTCGATGCTCGAACGCTCCGCGGCGATCAGCGTGGTCGGCGAAGCCGCCACCACGGCCGCGGTGCTCGCCGAGACCACGCGGTTGCGGCCCGACGTGCTCGTCACCGACCTGCAATTCGGTGACGACGACGGCATCGCGGTGATCGCCGGGATCGTGCGCGCCGCGCCGGGAACGGCCGTGCTCGTCTTCAGTGAGGTCGACGCCGATCGCACGATCACCGCGGCGTTCCAGGCGGGGGCGCGCGGGTACCTGATCAAGGACGCCGGCGCGGACCAGATCCTCCGTGGCGTGCAGGCGGTCGCGGCGGGCGAGCTGATCGTCGGCCGGGCGATCGCCGGGCGGCTCGGGGCCTGGCTGCGTCCGGGCGCCGAGCCGGAGCCCTACCCGTTCGCGCAGCTCACCGCGCGCGAACGAGACGTACTCGACCGCGTCGCCGCCGGCAAGTCGAACTCCGCGATCGCGAGCGAGTTCGCGCTCACGCCGAAGACGATCAGCAACCGGGTGTCCGCGATCTTCGCCAAGCTCGGCACCGCCGACCGCGCCCGGCTCATCGTGATGGCGCGCGACGCGGGGCTCGGCCTGGACTGACCCGGGACGGCTACCCCGCAGCCCGGGAACCGGACCCCGGTTCCCGGGCAGCCGTGGGCCGGGCTCAGCTGGTGATGCCCAGGCAGAGGCGGAACTCCGGGGTACCGCCCAGCAGGTGCGCCCCCGCCGACTGCAGGATGCGGTCCTGGGCGAGCAGGTGCTGGCACATCGTCGTGGTGTCGCGGAGCCAGCGGTCCAAGGGACCACTGCGGTGGATCGAGCCCGTCTGCATCAGGTCGTACAGGCGCGCCACGACCGAGCGGGCCGTGCGCAACGCGTGCAGCCGGGACAGCGGCAGCGCCGCCGCCAGCTCCACCGGAACCTCCGCGCCCGCCGAGAGCAGCTCCCACTGCTCCCGCATCGTGCTGTACACGCCGGCGCGAGACGCGATGAAGTCGGCTTCGCACTCCGCGAGCGTCACCTGCATCCGCCAGTTGTCCGCCCACGGCACCCCGGTCGCGCGGTCCACCCGGGTCCGCACGATTTCGCGAACGTGGTCGAGCGCGGCCCGCGCGACCCCCAGCGGCACGCCCGGCACCGTGCGCATGAACGACTCCGGCCGCGCCAGCGGGCTCGGCCTGCCGTGGACCGTGTCGAACGACAGCGTGCGGTCCTCGGGCACGAACACGTCGGTGATCGTGTAGTCGCAGCTGCCGCTGCCGGCCAGGCCCGTGGTGTGCCAGTTGTCGATGACCTCCGCCTCCGAGGCCTTCACCATGAACAGGCGCGAGTCGTGCGGGTCACGGCCGTCCGGGCTGGGCTCCGGCTTGCCGTCGCGGTAGAGGAACGCGCCGGAGATGACCCAGTCGCAGTGGGTGATCCCGCTGCCGAACGTCCATCGCCCGGTCAAGCGGTACCCGCCGGGCACGCGCTCGGCGCGGCCGGCCGGGAACAGCATGCCCGCGGTGATCAGGTCCAGTCGCGGGAACATCTCCCGCGCGGCGGCGTCGGACAGGAACGACGCGTACAGCCCGGTGCCGGACCCGATGATCGCGCACCAGCCGGCCGAGGTGTCCCCGTACGACAGGGCCTCGATCACCTCGGTCTGCTCGATCGACGTCAGTTCCGGGCCGCCGAACTCGCGCGGGAACGCCATCCGGAACACTCCGGTGTCGCGCAGCAGCTCGACGACGTCCGGCGGCAACCGGCGGGCCTGTTCGAACTCGGCTGCCCGCTCACGCAGCACCGGCGCCAGGGCCTTCGCCCGGGCCAGGATCTCTCCGGCGGTCCGCGGCGGCGCCGGGCGGGTCATGCTGCCGGCGGTCATGCGTCCACGTCCGACAGTCCGGCGGGCATCACGAACGACGGCCCGGGCTCGGGTGGGTCGAGCGGGGCTGCGTCGACGTCGACGAGGGCCGCTGCCGCGTCGAGCCGCCGGCCGCAGGTCGCCACGTCCTCACCCTCGCACACGACGAACGAATGCCGGGCCAGGTAGCCGCCCGGGGGCAGCCGCAGCGACGCGCCGGGTTCGACCATCCGCGCCGCCGTGACCAGCCCCGGTGCCGCCGCCGGCACGGTCACCGATCGCACGACGCAGTCGTGGTCCGGGCGGCCGAACCGGATGCCCACGACCGACCGGCGGGTGGGTGCCAGGTCCGGCCGCCGGCCGGTGGCGACGTCGAAGAGCACCTCGCCCGGGTCGATACCGGTCGCGGTCAGCCCGAGGAACGGGATGAGGTCACCGCCGAGCCTGCCGTTGACCTCGATGATCAACGGCCCGCGCTCGGTGAGCCGGACCTCGGTGTGGGTGATGCCGTCTTCGACGCCGAGCAGCCGGTGCGCGCGGGCCAGGGTGTCCACCAGCTCGCGGTCGTCGAGCAGCGGGTCGGCCGCGTCCACG
Source organism: Amycolatopsis sp. NPDC003861 (assembly GCF_053605405.1). Classification (NCBI taxonomy): domain Bacteria; kingdom Bacillati; phylum Actinomycetota; class Actinomycetes; order Pseudonocardiales; family Pseudonocardiaceae; genus Amycolatopsis; species Amycolatopsis sp. NPDC003861. The sequence continues at coordinate 2,674 of NZ_JBSGJD010000263.1, read as the reverse complement.
ATGTGCCCGGTCTCCTCGAAGTACGGCTCTTCGCCGCTTTGCTTGCGGGCCAGGAACATCGGCCGGTACTCGCCCTTGTGGACGGCGGCGTCGACGCTGATCTCGGGACCTTCGGCGTAGCCCTCGACGAGGGCACTGCCGCCGTACGGTGCGTTCTCGGCCCGGCTCGCTCCCGCCGCCACTTCGAACGCCGTCGCGACCTCGGCCGCGTCGGCGGCGAGCACCACGCCGATGCTGGCGCCCATCGCGCGGGGTTTCACCACCACCGGGTAGCCGATTCCGCCGGCCGCGACGACGGCTTCGCGCACTGTCGTCACCGTCGCGAACCCGGGCTGGTGGAGACCGCCCGCGGTGAGCACCGATCGCGTCCGGTACTTGTCCCGGCAGCCGTGCACGCCCCGCACGCTCAGCCCGGGCACGCCGAGTTCGGCGGCGAACTCGCCGGCGGCCAGCACCAGGGGCTCGTCCCAGCACGTCAACCCGGCGATCGGCGCCCGCGCAGCCACCTCGCGGGCAGCCGCGGTCAGCGCTTCGGGGTCGAAGACGTCGGTCACGACGATCTCGTCGAAGTACTTCCGCTGCCACGTCGGCTCGAGGTTGTTCAGCAGCACCAGGCGCAGGCCCGCCGACCGGGCCCGCCGGTGGATCGACCGGACGAGGTATTCGCGGTAGAGCTTCAGCCCGCTGCCGATCACCAGCAGCACGCCGTCGGGCTCGGTCATGCCTTCTCCCCCACAGGTTCGGTCGCGGCGACCACGGCCGGCGCGGTCTTCTGCTTCATGCCCGCCCAGGCGAAGAGCCCGGCGGCGACCGCCATGGCCCCGCACAGCGGCCAGATGCCGCTGCCGAGCCGAGTCCAGGCGAACACCCCGAACGCCGGGCCGAGCGCCGAAGCCAGCCCGATCACCGCGTGCGAGGTGCCGACATACCGGGCCTTCACGCGGGACGGCGACTTCGCCGGGTGCGCGAACATGCTCGGGCCGGAGATCATCAGGCCGGACACGAAGAACACCGCGCTGACCAGCACGAGCACGCTGGACCCGGCGGACAGGCCCCAACCCGCGACGCCGACCGCGAAGACGAAGTGCCCGAGGCCGCCGGCCAGCTGCGGCGGCCATCGCGTGACGTAGGTGGTGAGCTTCAGCTCGGTGACGATCAGCACGATGGACGACGTCGCGAGCACCGCGCTGTAGAGCGCCTCGGGGTGCCCGTCGGCGACGATCTGCAGCGGCAGCGCGACGGTGAACTGGGCGTAGACGATCGTGCCGACGAAGACGGCCCCCAGGTAGAGCAGGAACCTGCCGTCGCGGACCAGGGTCGCGTACGCCGAGCGCCGGTCCTCCTCGGGCTCCGCCGCTTCCTTTTCGGCCCCGGCGGTCTTCGGCAGCAACGCGAACGCCAGCAGCGCGTACAGGGCCGCGGTGAGGCCGTCCAGCCAGAACAGCAGGTCCCAGTCGAGCAGGATGAGTCCGGCGGCGATCAGCGACGCCAGCGCAGCGCCGATGTTGAGCGCGATCCGCATCATCGAGAAGCCCATCACCTGGTACCGCTCGGGCATCAGGTCGGACAGCAGGACCGCCGCCGCGGGCCGGTAGGCCTGGGTGACCAGGCCGGCCAGCGCCACCACGGCGAACAGCGGCCAGATCAGGTCCGGGCGACCCAGCCAGGGGATCGACGCGACCAGCGGTGCCGACGCCGTCATCGACGCCACGATCGTGGCCCGCGGGCCGAGCCGGTGCGTGAGCTCGCCGCCCAGCAGCGTCCCGAAGATCGCCCCGACGCTGTAGGCGACGAGGCACAGGCCCGCGAGACCGACCGAGACACCGCGCACCGTCAGGTACAGCAGCAGGAAGGTCTGGACGAACGCGCCGAGCTGGTTGACCAGCACACCCCCGAGCAGGTAGCGGACGGGGGTGGGGGTCGCCTTCAGCACGGCGAACACACCCGCCGGGGCATCGTGGCTCATGCCGTCTCCTCTGCGATGGTTTCGACGATCCGGCTCGCGGCCGGCAGGTCGGCGAGGCCGGGCGACGAGGAACACCGGGTCCGTGCCGAACGGCACCCCGCGGCCGGTGACTGCCGCGTGCCGGACCGATGCTAGCTGCGCGTTTTTCCTGGCCGACAGGGAAAACGTTCCCGGGCGGCCGGGAAAATCGGCCCGTGCGCCGGAGAACCGTTCGAGGAAGGCGACCATCGAATCGACGGCGAGCTCGGTGCCCGACCCGACCGTGACAGGTCCACCGGAAACGGACTTTTCCGGCACGGGGCGGCAAACCGCAAATCGGAAAACGCTACCGGCGGACGCACCACCCGGCCACAGACGCCGGCGGCGCCCGCGGACTTCTGCCCTTCCGACCCGGAAACCTGCCCCGTCGGGCAAGCCGGCGCCGATCCGAAGACCACTCTTGGGGGCGTTGCTATCCTCCGGCCGAGTGATTGACACGGTTCGCCGTCCCCTCGGAAAGGTCGCGTAGTAGTGGGAAACCCGCTGGTCGCGGAGACGAAGGATTCCACCAAGGCGTATTCGGGCATTTCGCTGCTGGAAACGGCGAACGACCTGAAGTCGGCCATCGAAAGCGGGGACTGGGCCTCGGTCGCCCTCGGGGCCGTCGGGACGGCGCTGGACGCACTCTCGATGGCAATGGACCCCTTCGGGGCCATCCTCGCCGCCGGG
>NZ_JBSGJD010000262.1:0-13221 GCF_053605405.1 Amycolatopsis sp. NPDC003861 | reverse complement strand
CGCCGTGCGCGACGGCGCGGTCCTCGTGCCTCGCCTGGCGCGGCACACCGCCGAGCCGTCCACTGTGGACTTCGGCGGCGGCACGGTCCTGGTGACCGGCGGCACGGGCGGGCTCGGCGCCCTGGTCGCCGAGCGGCTGGTGACCACGCACGGCGTCCGGGACCTGCTGCTGGTCTCGCGCCGCGGCGGCGACGTCCCGGCCCGGCTGGCCGGCCTGGACGCCCGCGTCCGGGTGGTGGCCGCCGATGTCGCCGACCGGGCCGCTCTGTCGGTGCTCCTGGCCGGCGAGACGCTCACCGGGGTGGTGCACGCGGCCGGCGTCCTCGACGACTCGACCATCACCGGGCTCACGCGAGCGCAGCTGGACACCGTGCTGCGGCCGAAGCGCGACGCCGCCTGGCTGCTGCACGAGCTCACCGAAGACCAGCCGCTCGCCGCGTTCGTGCTGTTCTCCTCGGTCGCCGGGGTGCTCGGCAACCGCGGGCAGGCGAACTACGCCGCCGCGAACGCCTCGCTCGACGCGCTGGCGGAGTACCGGGCGGCCCGCGAGCTGCCGGGCGTGTCGATCGCGTGGGGCCTGTGGGACACGGCAACCGGCATGACCGCCGCGATGACCTCGACGGACCGCTTGCGCCTCACCGGCGTCCGGCCGATCACCGAGGCGCAGGGGCTCGCCGCGTTCGACGCCGCACTCGGGCTGTCGGGCACGGTCGTGGCGTCCGCTTGGGACACCGCGGCGCTGCGGGCGGCCGACGAGGTTCCCGCCGTCCTGCGGAGTCTCGTGCCGGTGCGCCGCGCGGTCGCGGCCGCTCCGGTGGCGGCCGGACTGGCCGGGCAGCTCGCCGGGCTGGACCGGGAAACCGCGGCCGCGACGGTGACCGGCTTCGTCCGCACGGAGGTCGCCACGGCGCTCGGGCACCGGTCGCCGGCGTCGGTCGAGGTGGCGAAGCCGTTCAGCGAACTGGGGATCGACTCGCTGACGTCGGTGGAGCTGCGCAACCGCATCGGCGCCGGCACCGGGCTGCGGCTGCCCGCGTCGCTGCTGTTCAACCACCCGACCGTCGAGCTGCTGGCCGCGCACCTGCTCGGTGAGCTGCTCCCGCCCCCGCCGGACCCCGCGCAGCGGCTGCGCGAGGCCCTCGGCGAAGTCCTGCCGGGCGCAGACACCGAGGAGCGCGTCCGGCTGGTGGAGGTCCTGCGGGAGGCCCTGGCCGGGCTCGGCGCGGAACCCGCGCTCGACCTCGCCACGGACGACGAGCTCTTCGCCTTCATCGACAAGCGCTGACCTTTTGCGAACGGATAGGGGTTCGGTTATGACCGGCGAAGACAAGCTTCGCGACTACCTGAAGCGGGCGACGGTCGAGCTCGCGGGCGCGCGCCGCCGGCTGGCCGAGTACGAGGCCCGCGAGAGCGAGCCCATCGCCGTGATCGGCATGTCCTGCCGGTTCCCCGGCGCTCCCGACGTCGACTCGTACTGGAAGCTGCTGCGCGAGGGCCGGGCCGCCGAAGTCGGCGACGTCCCGGACGGCCGGTTCGACCACGTGCCCGGCGTCCGGCGCCGCGGCGCCTTCCTGTCCGAAGTGGACGGCTGGGACGCCGGGTTCTTCGGCTACGCCCCGCAGGAAGCGCTGCGGATGGACCCCCAGCAGCGGCTGCTGATGGAGCTGGCGTGGGAGGCGATGGACGACGCGGGCACCCCGGCGCCGCGGTTGCGGGGCAGCCGCACCGGCGTGCTGCTCGGGTTCTCCGACGCATTCCAGTACGGCCAGGTCGAGGCGGAGCGCGAAGGCACCGGCGTCTACGCCGACCCGTACATGGGCCAGGGCAGCCTCGCCAGCGTCGTCGCCGGGCGGCTGGCCTACCACTTCGACCTGCGCGGGCCGGCGTTCTCGCTGGACACGGCGTGCTCGTCGACGCTGGTGGCGGTGCACCTCGCGGCTCGCGCGCTGCGGGCGGGCGAGTGCGACTACGCCCTCGCCGGTGGCGGTTTCCTGGCGCTGCACCCGTTCCTGTACGTCTACAGCAGCCGCAACGCGCTGCTGTCGCCGACCGACCGCTGCCACACGTTCGACACGAGCGCGGACGGCTACATGATGGGCGAGGGCGGCGGCATGGTCGTGCTGGCCCGCCTGTCGGACGCGCTGCGCGACGGCCACCGCATCCGCGCGGTGATCCGCGGGTCGGCGGTGAACCAGGACGGCCGCAGCAACGGCCTGACCGCCCCCAACCGCGGTGCCCAGGTCGACGTGATCCGCCGCGCCCTGTCCGACGCGGCGGCCGAGCCGGGCGACGTCGACTTCCTGGAGGCCCACGGCTCGGGCACGCCGCTGGGCGACGAGATCGAGCTGGGTGCGCTCGGCGACGTGTTCGGCGGGCGACCGGCGGACCGGCCGCTCACGGTCGGGGCGGTGAAGACCAACATCGGCCACACCCACACCGCGGCGGGCATCGCCGGGCTGATCAAGACGGTGCTGGTGCTGGAGAACGGTGAGGTGCCGCCGAACCTGCACATGGACGACCCGGCGGAGCAGGTGCTGGCGAACTCGGCGGTGACGCCGTCCACGGGGCTGGCGCCGCTGCCGGACCGCGGCCGCCCGGCGGTGGCGGGGGTGAGCTCGTTCGGCTGGTCCGGCACGAACGCCCACCTGGTCCTGGAGGCCGCACCGCCGCAGCCGGTCGTGAGTGAAAAAGAGGGTTCTAACCCGCCTTTCCACTCACGACCGTCCGCGGCGCCGCCGATTGCCGAGCTGCTCCCGGTTTCGGCGGCCTCGGCGGCCGCGCTGAGCGCGCAGCTCACGCGGCTCGGGGAGAGCACCGACGTGTCCCTGGCCGACCTCGCCCACACCCTGCGCGAAGGCCGGGCCCACCTGGACCACCGGCGGGCCGTCGTGGCCACCGGCCTCGACGACGCCGTCCGGCAGCTCACCGCCGCCGCCCAGGCCCCCGGCGTCCACCGCAAGCCCGGCGCCCCGAAGGTCGCCTTCCTGCTCCCCGGCGTCGGCGACCAGTACCGCGGCCTGGCCACCCAGCTCTACCGGGACGAGCCCGTGTTCGCCGCCGCCGTCGACGCATGCTGTGCCATCGCCGCCGACCGGTGCGCGGTCGACCTCAAGGGTGCCTTCTTCGCCGAACCGCGCGCCGTCGAGAAGTCGTTCTTCGGCGCCGGCCAGGGCGATGACCTCCTCGACCGCGCCGAGGTCGCGCACCCGCTGCTCTTCACCGTCGAGTACGCGCTCGCCCAGCTGCTCGCCGATCGGGGTGTCCGGCCGGACCTGCTCGTCGGCTACAGCCTCGGCGAGTACGTCGCCGCCTGTCTCGCCGGGGTCTTCACCCTCGCCGACGCCCTGCACGTCGTGACCGGGCGGGCTCGGCTGATCGGGCGTGCTCCGGCCGGGCGGATGCTCGCCGTGGCCGCGTCGGCGAGCCAGATCGCCGAAGCGCTGTCTCCCATGCGGGTCGACGTCGCCGCGCTGAACGGCCCCCAGATGACCGTCCTCAGTGGATCGCCGGAAGACGTCGAAGCCGCGGCCGCGCACCTGAAAGCCGCCGGGCTCGCCGCCCGCACGCTGCGCTCGGCGCACCCGTTCCACTCCACCCTGCTGGAGCCCGCCCGCGACGAGCTCGCCGAGCTGGTCGCGTCCGTGCCCCGGCAGGCGCCGCGGATCCCGATCGTCTCGAACGCGACCGGCACCGTGCTCACCGACGCCGAAGCCGTCGACCCGCAGTACTGGGCCGGTCACCTCTGCCGCCCGGTGCGGTTCGCCGACGGCGTCCGGCACTGCGCCGGGCAGGACGTCGACGCCTACGTCGAGCTCGGCCCGGGCCAGACGCTCGGCGGCCTGGTCCGCCAGAACCAGACCGGCGCCGCCCGCCCCGCCGTGCTCGGCACCCTGCCCGCGCCCTGGCCCGTCGAGGACCGCCCCGCCGAAGGCGTCGCGCTGCTGGAGACCCTCGCCCGGCTGTGGGAGCTCGGCGTCGCCATCACGACCCGCCACCACGGCGGCCGCACCGTCAGCCTGCCCGGCTATCCCTTCCAGCGCACGAAGTTCTGGCCCCCGGCGACCCGCACCCAAGCCGGGCCCGCCTCCGAAGCCGGCCGGCTCTACACCCCGGTGTGGCGCCTCGACCCCACCCGCCCCACGGTCACGCCGCGGGGTTCGCTGATCACCACGAACCACGCACTCGCCACGCTGGCCGCGGCAGCAGGGATGACCGTCGGCACCGACCCGAAAGCACTCCCCCAGCCCCTGCAAGTCGTCCACGACGGTGGGTTCGACGACCTCCTCCGGACGGTCCAGGCCCTCGACGGCCACGACGTCCGGCTGCTCACCGTCACCACCGGCGCGGCCGAGATCACCGGCGGCGACCTGACCGACCCGGACGCCGCCGCGGTGCACGGGTTCGGCCGCGGCGTCCGGGCCGAGTACCCGGGCCTGCGGTGGCGGGGGGTCGACGTCGAACCCGGCACCCCGGCCGAGTGCCTGCTCGAGGAGCTGGCCCGCCCCTGGACCGACGATGCCGCCGGGGAGCCGGTGCTCGCCGGCTGGCGGGGCGGGCGCCGCCGCCTGCAGGAGTACACCGAGATCACGCTCGGCGACGGCCCGCCGGACTGGGGCGGCACGCACGTGATCACCGGCGGCACCCGCGGGCTCGGCATGATCGTGGCCAAGCACCTCGTCGGCCACGGCGCCCGCCGGCTCGCCCTGATCAGCCGCACCGGCGACGCCGACGCCGCCGACCTCGCGGCGCTGGAGCCCGCCGAGGTGCTGGTGCTCAAGGCCGACACCGGCGTCCCGGAACAGCTGGCCGAAGCCCTGGTCGAGGCCAAGCTGCGGTTCGGCGAGCTCGACTCGGTCGTGCACGCCGCCGGCCTGCCGGGCGGCGGGCTCACGCAGCGCCGCACCGCCGAGGACCTGCACCGCACGCTCGCCCCGAAGGTCCACGCGGTCCGCCCGCTCCTGGCCGCCCGGCCCCGGCGCCTGGTCCTGTTCTCCTCGATCGTCACGGTCGTCGGCGGCATCGGCGAAGCCGACTACTGCGCGGCCAACAGCGTCCTCGACGCCCACGGCGCTGCACTGTCCACAGCGGACACCCAGGTGGTGACCGTCGCCTGGGGACACTGGCAGCACGACTCCTGGGCCGACGAGGCCACCGGGGAAGCCCGCCTCGCCTACCGCCGCCGCTACGGCTTCAGCGCCGAAGCCGGCTGCGCGGTGCTCGACCGGCTCGCCGGCCACGGTTTCCGCGGCACGGTCGTCGCGCTGCGCCAGGACCTGCCCTCGGCCCGCCGCGAGCTGGCCGAGCTCAACGACCTCGGCGGGCTCCTGGACGCCGCGCCGACGCCGAAAGCACGTTATCCGCGGCCACCGCTGCGGACCGAGTACGCCGCCCCGCGCGGCGAGCTCGAGACCGACATCGCCGGTGTTTGGGGCGAGTTCCTGGGCATCGACGCGGTGGGCGTGCACGACCCGTTCTTCGACCTCGGCGGCAACTCGCTGGTCGGCATGGCCATGGTGGCGGCGCTGGAAAAGCGCCTCGGCTTGCCGATCGCCCCCGCCGTCCTCTTCGGCCACCCCACCGTGGCCGCGTTCGCCGCCGCACTGACCGACACCGACTCGCCCGCCCCGCGGGCGGCGACCACCGGATCCGCGCGGGGCCGGCGCCGCCGCCTGGCCGGCACCCGGAAATGAGGGACACCGTGACCGACACCAGCATCTCGCCCGCGGACATCGCCGTCGTCGGCATGGCCGGCCGCTTCCCGGGCGCCGACGACGTCGGCGCGCTCTGGGAGACCATCCGCGCGGGCCGCTCCGGCATCACCCGCTTCACCGACGAAGAGCTCCTGGCCGCGGGCGTCCCCGCCGACCGGCTCGGCGACCCGGCCTACGTCAAGGCGGGCGCCGTCGTGCGCGGGGTCGAGGACTTCGACGCGGGCTTCTTCGGGATCAACCCGAAGGAAGCCCAGATCCTCGACCCGCAGCACCGGCTCTTCCTGGAGCACAGCCAGCACGCCCTGGAGGACGCGGCCTGCGACCCGGCGCGCTTCGACGGCGCGATCGGCGTGTTCGCCGGCTGCGCGTGGAGCACCTACCTGACCCACAACCTCACCCCGGCGAACGCGGCCGGGGAAATGGGCGAGATCGCCATCGCCCTCGGCAACGACAAGGACACCCTGGCCACCCGGGTGTCGCACACGCTCGGCCTGTCCGGGCCCGCGTTCAGCATCCAGAGCGCCTGCTCGACGTCGCTGGTCGCGGTGTGCGTCGCGGCGAGCAGCCTGGCGAACTTCGAATGCGACGTCGCCCTGGCCGGCGGCGTGTCGATCGGCGTGCCGCACCGCGTCGGCTACCTCTACCAGCAGGGCGGCATCGCACCGCCGGACGGCGAGTGCCGCGCGTTCGACGCCGCGGGCCTGGGCGCCCCGCTCGGCGGCGGCGTCGGCGTGGTCGCGCTGCGCCGGCTCGAAGACGCGCTCGCCGACGGCGACCGGGTGTACGCGGTGCTGCGCGGCTGGGCGGTCAACAACGACGCCGGCCGCAAGGTCGGCTTCACCGCCCCCGGCGTCGAAGGCCAGGCCACGGTGATCGCCGAGGCGCTGGCCGCGGCCGGGCTGGAGCCGTCCGACATCGGGTACGTCGAGGCCCACGGCACCGGCACCGCCCTGGGGGACGCGGCCGAGATCGCCGCGCTGCAGCAGGTCTTCGCGGGCCAGTCGCTGCGGATCGGCTCGGTGAAGACGAACGTCGGGCACCTCGACCGCGCCGCCGGCGTGACCAACCTGATCAAGGCGGCGCTGTCCCTGCACCACGAGGAGATCCCGCCGACGCGCAACCTCGGCACGCCGAACCCGCAGCTCACCGCGGGTGACGCGGAGCTGACCGTGGTCACCGGGCGCACGCCGTGGCCGCGCACGGACACCCCGCGCCGCGCCGGCGTCAGCGCGTTCGGCATCGGCGGCACGAACGCCCACGTCGTGCTGGAGGAGGCGCCGCTGCCGGCTCCGACGACAGCGGCCGGCCCGGAGCTGCTCGTGTGGTCGGCCCGCTCGGCCGCCGCCGCGGACGCGGCCACCGCGAACCTCGCCGCCCACCTGGCGACCTCCGGCGACGCGCTCGCCGACGTCGCCCACACCCTCCAAAGTGGACGCACGACGTTCGGGCACCGGCGGATGCTGGTGGCCGGCTCGCCTTCCGAAGCGGCGCAGGCGCTCCGCGAAGGAGCCGTGTCGGCGTCGAGCGACGCCGGGACCGGCCGCCGCGTCGGGTTCCTCATCGCGGGCACCGGCGAGCAGTACCCGGGCCTGGCCGCCGAGCTATACGAGACGGCGCCGGTGTTCCGGGCCGAGCTGGACCGCTGCCGTGCGCTGCTGGATTCGCCGGTGCTGGACGAGATGCTCGGCTCGCGCGAAGGCTCGGGCGGGCTGGCCGCGTTGCTCGGCCGCACCGAGGGCGGGTCGCGTGCGGGCGACCGCACGGAGGTGCTGCACCCGGCGCTGTTCGCCGTCGAGTACGCGCTGGCGCAGCTGGTGCGCTCGTGGGGCGTCTCGCCGAGTGTCCTGGTCGGGTACAGCCTCGGGGAGTACGTGGCCGCGTGCCTGGCCGGGGTGCTCTCGCTGCAGGACGCCCTCGCGCTGGTGGCGCACCGCGCGAAGCTGATCGCCGCGCTCCCCGGCGGGGCGATGGCCGCCGTGCCGCTGCCGGCCGACGACGTGCGGGCCCGGATCGCCGGTCTGGACCTCGACATCGCGGCGGTGAACGGGCCGCAGCTGACCGTCGTGTCCGGGACGTCCGAGGCCATCGCCGCCTTGCGGGAGTCGCTGGGTGAGGTGCCGTGCCGGCCCCTGGCGACCACGCACGCCTTCCACTCCCGGCAGCTCGCCTCGCTGCGCGACGAGCTGACCGCGTGGGTCACGGCCCACGTGACGCTGTCCGCGCCCACGATCCCGTATGTCTCCAACGTGACCGGCGAGCTGGTCACCGAGGCGCCCGAACCGGGGTACTGGGCCGAGCACATGTGCGCGCCGGTCCGGTTCGACGACGCCCTCGCCACGCTGCTGGCCGACGAGGACACGGTGCTCCTGGAGCTCGGCCCGGGCCGCTCGCTGGGCGCGATGGTGCGCGGCCACCGGGCGTGCGCCCCAGCGCGCTGGGCGTCGGTGATCCCGACGCTGCCGGGCGCGGACGACCCGGCGTCGGCTTCGGTCGCCCTGGCCGAAGCGGCCGGCCGGCTGTGGCTGGCCGGGGTGGACCTCGACTGGACGGGCGTCCGCGGCGGCCGCGAGGCCCGGCGGGTAGGCCTGCCGGGGTACCCGTTCCAGCGCTCGCGGTACTGGATCGACGCGCCGGGAACGGTCGTGCCTTCGGTGCCGCAGCTCGCCGCGGAGCCGGACGAGCACGTGCAGCTCCTGACGCCCTCGTGGCGCCCGTCGCCGGCCCCGGCGGCCGGGGCGGCGGGCCGGGTGGCGATCCTGCCGGACACGGGCGGGGTGGCCGCGGCGCTGACCGCCCTGCTCGGCGACGTGGTCGAGCCCGCCGAGGCGGACACGGTGGTCGACCTGTCGGTCCTCGACGTGGACGACGACGTGGCCGCGGTGCACGCGGTGTCCCGCACCCTGGCCGCGGCGGCGGGTGACGGGTCGCGTGCGGTCCGGGTGCTGGTGGCGACCCGCGCGGGCCAGGCGGCCGGGGCGCTGGCGGGCGCCGCCGGACACGCCGCCGAAGCCGGCGGACCGAGCCCGGCTCAAGCCACCGCGGCCACGCCGCCAGCCGCCGCCGGACACGCCGCCGGGCCGAACCCCGCACAAGCCACCGCGGCCACGCCGCCAGCCGCCGCCGGACACGCCGCCGGGGCCGGCTCCGGCCGGGTGCGGCCCGCGCAGGCGGCCGTGGCCGTCCTGCCGGTCGTCGCCAACCAGGAGTACCTCAACCTCGATGCCGGGACCGTCGACCTCGACGCGGCCCACACCCCCGCCGAAGCCGCCGCCGTGCTCGCCGCCGAACTGCGGGCGCCCGGCGCTCCCCTCGTCGCCTACCGGGGCGACCAGCGGCTCGTTCCCGGCTACCGGCCCGTCGAACCCGGCGCGGCACCCGTCATCCGGGACGGCGGCAGCTACCTCATCACCGGCGGCCTCGGCGGGGTCGGGCTCACCGTCGCCGAGCACCTCGCCACCCGTGGCGCGCGCCGCCTGGTTCTCGCCAGCCGCAGCGGGGGCACCGACGCCGCCGTGGCCCGGCTGCGGGCCCTCGGCGCCGAGGTCCACACCCCGAGCGTGGACGTCAGCGATCCGGCCGCGCTCGAAAGCCTGCTCACCGAGAAGTTCGACGGGATCGTCCACGCCGCCGCGGACTCCGATCCCGCCGGGTTCCGTCCTCTGTCCGAACTGGACGAACCGGTGATCGCCCGGCACTTCGCCGCCAAGGTCGGCGGGGCCCGGGTACTGGCCGCGGCCCTCGACGCGCTGCCGGAAGCGGACCGTCCCGAGTGGACACTCCTCTTCTCCTCCACCTCGGCCCTGCTCGGCGGCGTCACCTTCGGCAGCTACGCCGCCGCCAACGCCGCGCTGCTCGCCGAGGCCCACGGCCGGCCCGGCTGGGTCGCCGCCGCCTGGGACACCTGGCCCGGCACCCTGGAACGCCTGGACGCCCGGCTCGGCGCGTCCATGGCCAAGCACGCCATGACCCGCGCCCAGGCGCTGACCGCGTTCGACCGGCTCACCGCGCACGCCGGGCCGGCCGTCATCGTCGCCGCCGGCGGGCTCGACGAGCGGCTCCCCGGCGCGGCGAAACCGGCCCGGGCCATCGCCGCCGACCGGTTCCCGCGGCCCGACCTGCCCCAGCCCTACACCCCGCCGATGACCGCCACCGAACGCGGGCTCGCCGAAGTCTGGTCGGCCGTGCTCGGCGTCGAGCCCGTCGGCACCCGGGACAACTTCTTCGACCTCAACGGCAACTCACTGCTCGCCCTGCAGATGCTCGCCCTGGTCAAGGAGCGCTTCGGCGTCGCCGTCCCCACCGTCACGCTCTTCGAACTGCCCACCGTCCAGGCCCTCGCCGCCACCCTCGACGACCAGGCACCGGCACCGGTCACCGCCTCGCCGGTCCGGGAAGCCGATCCCGACGACGACGAGCTCGACCGGCACATCGCCATCGTCGGCATGGCCGGCCGGTTCCCCGGCGCCGGCACGATCGACGAGTTCTGGCGCAACCTCTGCGACGGTGTCGAGTCGATCACCTTCTTCAGCCCCGACGAGCTCATCGCCGCCGGGGTCGACCCGGCGCAGGTCCGCGACCCGGCCTACGTGCCGGCGCGGCCGGTGCTCGACGACGTCACCGGGTTCGACGCCGCCTTCTTCGGCCTCAGCCCGCGCATGGCCGCCCTGACCGACCCCCAGCAGCGCCTCTTCCTCGAGGTCTGCTGGGAAGCCCTCGAACAGGCCGGGTACGCGCGGCCCGGCGAACGCGGCCGGGTGGGCGTCTTCGGCGGCTGCAACCTCTCGACGTACCTGCTCGGCATCGCCGGCCAGTTCACCTCCGACGCCGACGCCAGCATCTACGAGCTGGTGATGGGCAACGACAAGGACGCGCTCACCACCACCGTGTCCTACCTGTTCGACCTGCGCGGCCCGAGCATGGCGGTCCAGACGTTCTGCTCGACGTCGCTGGTCGCGGTGCACACGGCGATGCGCAGCCTGCGGGCCGGCGACTGCGAGATGGCCCTCGCGGGCGGCGTCTCGGTGCGCGTGCCCGACCGGATCGGGCACCTGCACTCCCCCGGCGGCCAGGAGTCGCCGGACGGGCACGTCCGCACCTTCGACGCCCAGGCGCACGGCAGCATGTTCGGCGACGGCGCCACCGTCGTCGTGCTCAAGAAGCTCGGCGCGGCCCTGCGCGACGGCGACCACATCTGGTCGGTGATCCGCGGCTCGGCGATGAACAACGACGGCGCCCTCAAGGTCGGCTACACCGCTCCCAGCGTGGGCGGGCAGTCGCGGGTGATCGCCGACGCCATGGCCGACGCGCGGGTCGCCGCCGAGGACGTCGGGTACGTCGAGGCCCACGGCACCGCGACCGAGCTGGGCGACCCGATCGAGGTCGCCGCGCTGACCCGGGCGTTCGGGGACACCGCCGAGAAGCAGTACTGCGCCCTCGGCTCGGTGAAGCCGAACGTCGGGCACCTCGACCGGGCCGCGGGCACGGCCGGGCTGATCAAGGCGTCGCTGGTCGTCCGCGAGGGCCTGATCCCGCCGACGCTGCACTACACCGCGCCGAACCCCGAAATCGACTTCGAGCACAGCCCGTTCCGGGTGGCGGCCGAGCTCGCGCCGTGGAACACCGGCGGCGGCCGTCCCCGGATCGCCGGGCTCAACTCGCTGGGCATGGGAGGCACCAACGTGCACGTCGTCGTCGAACAGCCGCCCGACCGGCCCGCGCCGCCGCCGGGCGACCCGGACACCGAACGCCGTTACCAGGTGCTGCCGGTCTCGGCCCGCACCGCCGACGCGGCCGACACGGCGGCCCGCCGGCTCGGCGAGCACCTCGCCGGCACCCCGGATGCCCGGCTCGCCGACGTCGCCTTCACGCTCCAGGAAGGCCGCAAGACGTTCGAACACCGGCGGGCCGCCGTGGCATCCGATGTGGACAGTGCGGTCACCGCGCTGGCCGCGCCCGCGACCCGCGTCGAGCCGGTGCAGGACCGGCCGGTGGCATTCCTCTTCGCCGGCGTCGGCGAGCAGTACCCGGGTCTGGTGGGCGAGCTGTACCGGCGCGAGCCGGTGTTCCGCGCCCACCTCGACGACTGCCTCGTGCACCTCGACGGTGACCTCGTCACCGGCGAGCGGGGCGGCGGCCCGAGCCTGGCCGCGCTGCTCGGCCGGGGCGGCGACGAAGACCCGCGCGCCGCACGGCTCCAGCAGACCGAACTGGCCCAGCCGCTCATGTTCGCGGTCGACTACGCCCTGGCCCGGACGCTCATGGACTGGGGACTGCGGCCCGCCGCGATGCTCGGCTACAGCCTCGGCGAGTACGTCGCCGCCTGCCTGGCCGGGGTGCTCTCGCTCGAAGACGCCCTGGCGCTGGTCGCCAAGCGCGCGGAGCTGATCGCCGCGCTCCCGGGCGGGTCGATGGCCGCCGTGCCGCTGTCGGGCACCCAACTGCAAGCCCGGTTCGACCTCGCGGGCCTCGACCTCGCCGCGGTGAACGGTCCCGAGCTGGTCGTGGTCGCCGGGGAGAGCGCGGCGGTCGAGCGGCTCGCGCAGGACCTGCGGGCCGCGGACGTCCCGTGCCGCCCGCTGCGCACCAGCCACGCGTTCCACTCGCGGATGCTGACGCCGGCCGCGGCCGAGCTGACCGCGTGGATCGCCGCGAACGTCACGCTCACTGCACCCGAGCTGCCTTATCTGTCCAACGTCACCGGGCAGCACGCGACCGCCGAGCTGGTCACCGACCCCGGCTACTGGGCGCGGCACATGTGCGAGACCGTCCGGTTCGCCGACGCGGCCACCGAGCTGCTGGCCGACGAGCACGTGGCCGTCGTCGAGATCGGCCCCGGGCCGTCCCTCGGCGCCCTGCTGCGCGGACTCAGCCCGGCAAGCCGCTGGCCGCTGATCACCGCCACGCTTCCCGCCGCGGACGACCCGCGTCCGGCCGACGAGGTGCTCACCGACGGCCTGGCCCGGCTGTGGCTGCTCGGCGCGCACCTCGACTGGTCGGCCTACCACGGCCGCGGCCCGGCGACGCCGGTCTACCGCGGCACCGCCCCGGGCCGCGTGCCGCTGCCGACCTACCCCTTCCAGCGCCAGCGCTACTGGATCGAGGCGAAGCCGGCCACCGGGACGGCCCGGGTGGAGACGCCCGCCGAGGGTCCTCTGGAGGAGTTCGACCGGATCCCGCTGCTGCCCGAGGAGCAGTGGATCAACCTGCCCACCTGGCGCCAGACCTCGGCCGCGCCCGTCGCGCCGCAGCCCGCGTCCTGGCTGGTGTTCGCCCGCCCCGGCCTCGCCGAGGACGTCCTCGACGGGATCCGCCGCACCGGCGACCCGGTGACCGTGGTCCGGCCGGGCGCGGGGTACCGGCCGGGCCCGGACGCCACCGTCCGCCCCGGCGACGTCGACGACCTGCTGCAACTGCTGCGCGACCTCAAGCGCGGCGGCACCCGCCTGGACCGGGTCGTCCACCTGTGGAACCTCGACGGCGACTCCCTGCTGCTCGGCCTGCACACCCTCGT
>NZ_JBSGJD010000261.1:0-13290 GCF_053605405.1 Amycolatopsis sp. NPDC003861 | reverse complement strand
GGTTAGAACCCGCCTTACCACTCACGAGGGCACTCACGGGAGGTTCACCATGAGACTGCGCCGCACCCTGCCCCTCGCCGCCGGGCTGGCCCTCCTGGCCGGCTGTGCGCCCACCCAATCCGCCCCCGCGGGCGGCGGCGGGGACGACAAGACCGGCACCGTCCGCGTCTGGCTGTTCGACGAGGCCAACCGCGCGCCGAAGGAGGCCGCGGTCAAGGACGCCATCACCGAGTTCAAGGCGGCTCACGCCGGCGTCGAGGTCGACGTCCAGTGGGTGCCGGTCGAGGGCCGCGCCGACAAGTTCTCCGGCGCCTTCAACGACCCGGCCAACGCCCCGGACGTCGCCGAGTTCGGCAACACCGACGTCTCCAGCTACGCCGCCACCGGGGCGCTGGCCGATCTGACCGGCGACCTCGCGGCGTGGCCCGAGGCCAAGGACCTCATCCCGACCGTGCTGGACACCGCCAAGTCCGGCGGCCAGACCTACGGCCTGCCCTGGTACACCGGCATCCGGGCGCTCTACTACCGCACGGATGTCTTCACCGAGCTCGGCCTGAAGCCACCGGCCACGCTGGCCGAGCTGACCGACACCGCCCGCCGGATCCGCGCGGCCAAGCCCGACCTCTACGGCATCGCCGTCGGCGGCAAGTACACCTACGCGATGCTGCCCTTCCTCTGGGCCAACGGCGGTGAGCTGGCGCAGGAACAGGGCGGCAAGTGGACCTCGGCGGTCACCGGTGAGCAGGCCAAGGCCGGTGTCACGCAGTACGCGAGCCTGCTCAAGGACGACATCTGCCCGCCCGCGCAGTGCGCGAACCTGACCGGCACGCAGAGCGTCACGGCGTTCGCCGGCGGCAAGGCCGGGATGACGATCGGCGGTGACTTCAACCGCAAGGCCGTCGAACAGGGCGCGGTGAAGGGCAAGTACGCCGTCGTCCCGATCCCGGGCCTGACTGTGGGAAGCACCGCCCCCGCGTTCGCCGGCGGCAACCTGCTCGGCGTGTTCAAGGCGAGCAAGCACCGCAGCCTGGCGCTGGAGTTCGTCGAGCTGCTGGGCGGCGCGAAGTACCAGGAGAAGATGTACACGGCGATGGGCAACCTGCCGACGCTGAGCACCGTGCAGCAGAAGCTCGCGGCGAACGACCCCTTTCTCAAGCCGTTCGTCGACACGCTGAAGGCGGGCACGAAGTTCGTCCCGGCGACGCCGGCGTGGTCGAAGATCGACAGCCAGAACGTGCTGCCGACGGCCGTGCAGCAGATCGCCACCGGCGGCAAGGACCCGGCGGCGGCCCTGGCCGACGCGGCCGCGGCGATGAACAAGGCCTTCGGCTAGTGGTGACGCTCCAGGACGCCCCTTCCGTCACGGCCCCCGCGCGGCGGCCGCGGCGGAAGGGGGACGGCCGGGCCGCCGCGCTCTACCTCGCCCCCGCGGGCATCCTGCTCGCCGCGCTGCTGGCCTACCCGATCTACCAGCTGGTCCTGATTTCGTTCTACGACTACGGCCAGCCGCAGGCCGCGGGCAACGCGCCGCTGGTGTTCCTCGGCTTCGCGAACTACGCGGACCTGCTGTCCCAGGCGCAGTTCTGGACCGTGCTCGGCAAGACGGTCGGGTTCGCCGCGGCGTGCGTCGTCGGCTCGCTCGTCGTCGGCACCGGGCTCGCGGTGCTGGCTTCGAGGGTGCGTTCGCTGCCCCGGATGCTGCTGTTCCTGGCCGCGCTGGGTGCGTGGTCGACGCCGGCGATCGCGGGCTCCTACGTCTGGCTGTTCCTCTTCGACACCGACTTCGGGCTGGTCAACGAGGTGCTGTCGGGGCTCGGGCTGCCGTTCGAGCACCACTCGTGGACGTTCGGCACGCTCGGCGCGTTCGGGCTGGTCGCGGCCGAGGTGATCTGGTGCTCGTTCCCGTTCGTGCTGGTCACGATGTACGCGGGCATCAAGGGCGTGCCGGACGAGGTGCTCGAAGCGGCGTCGCTCGACGGCGCGTCGGCGTGGCGCACGACGTGGACGATCGTGCTGCCGATGGTGCGGCCGCTGCTGATGATCGCGACCGTCCAGTCGATCATCTGGGACTTCAAGGTGTTCACCCAGATCTACGTGATGACCAACGGCGGCGGCGTGGCCGGGCGGAACCTCGTGCTCAACGTGTATGCGTACCAACAGGCTTTCGCCGGGCAGGAGTACGGCCTCGGCTCGGCGATCGGAGTCGTGATGACACTGTTGCTACTGTCGGTGACCGGGCTGTACGTCCGGTCGCAGCGCCGGAGCGCGGCATGGCTGTGAAGCGTCCTGGGCGGCTGATCGCCGAAGTCGTCACGGTCGTGATCGCCGGGATCGTGGCGTTCCCACTGTACTGGATGCTGCTGTCGGCGCTGAAGCCGGCGGGCGAAATCCAGTCGGCGTCACCGAAGCCCTGGACGTTCAGCCCCTCGTTCGACAGCTTCTCGCGGGTGCTGACGGTGTCGGGGTTCGGGCGGTACTTCGTCAACAGCCTGCTCGTGGCCCTCGTCGTCGTGGTTCTGTCGCTGCTGCTGTCGTTCCTCTCGGCCGTGGCTTTGACGCGGTTCTCGTTCAAGGGGCGGACGGTGCTCCTGGTGATGACGCTGGTCGCGCAAATGGTGCCGGTGGAAGCGCTGACCATTCCGCTGTTCTTCCTGATGCGGTCCCTCGGCGGGGCTGTGCCGGCGCTGGGTCTCAACGAGCTGGGGTCGCTGGTGCTGGTGCACCTGGCGTTCAGCCTGCCGTTCGCGATCTGGATGCTGCGCGGGTTCGTCGCCGCGGTGCCGGTGGAACTCGAAGAGGCGGCGAAGCTCGACGGCGCGTCGCGGGTGCGGTTCACCTGGCAGATCCTGTTCCCGCTGGTGGCGCCCGGGCTGGTCGCGGTCAGCGTGCTCGCGTTCATCCACGCGTGGAACGACTTCCTGTTCGCCAAGACGTTCATCGTGTCCAAGACCGAGAACCAGACGCTGCCGCAGGCGATTCTCGTGTTCTTCAAGCCGGAGGACACGGACTGGGGCGCGGTGATGGCGTCCTCGACGCTGATGACGATCCCGGTGCTGGTGTTCTTCGTCCTCGTCCAACGACGGCTGGTGTCCGGCATGGCCGGCGCCGTGAAGGGCTGACATGGCTTTCGACACCCTGCTCCCCCGGCCGGTTTCGGTCACACCCCGGCCCGGCTCGTGCCCGTGGCCGTCCACTGTGGACGTCCGAGCCGCTTCCCTGCCGCCTGAGGGGTACCGGCTCTCCCTTGCCCCTTCCGGCGTGGTTCTGGAGGTGGCCGATCCCGCCGGGGAGGTCTACGGGCGGGAGACGTTGCGGCAGCTGGCGGGGCCTGCGGCGTTCCGGGTGGCCGGGTTCGCGCCTTCGTCGTTGCCATGCGGAGTCGTCGAGGACCATCCCCGCTTCGGCTGGCGCGGCTGCCTGCTCGACGTCGCCCGGCACTTCCGGACGAAGGCGGAGGTGCTCCGGTTCGTCGACCTGCTGGCCGCGCACAAGCTGAACGTGCTGAACCTGCACCTCACCGACGACCAGGGCTGGCGCTTCGAGGTCCCGGCGTTCCCCCGGCTGACGTCGGTGGGCGGCTGGCGGCCGTCGTCGATGGTGGGCAGCGGCGGCGAGCAGGACGGCCGTCCGCACGGCGGCTTCTACACGGGCGACGACCTGCGGGAGATCGTGGCGTACGCGGCTTCCCGGGCGGTCACGGTGGTGCCGGAGATCGACATCCCGGGACACGCGCGGGCGGCTCTCGCGGCCTACCCTTCCTTGGGGACTTCGTCGTCCTACGAAGTCTGGGATTCCTGGGGCATCAGCACTTCGCTGCTTTCGCCGACACCGTCCACTTTGGACTTCTTCCGGCAGGTGTTCGACCACCTGCTGGACATCTTCCCGTCCCCGGTGATCGCTTTGGGCGGCGACGAGACGCCGGGGGCGACCGACGAGCACCGCGCGTTCGTCCGGGAGCTGGCCGCGCACCTGGTGTCCCGCGGCCGCACGCCGATGGGCTGGGACGAGGTCCTCGACATCGACGGCCTCCCCCCGATGGTGATCGGCGCGTGGCGCAACGAGGAAGCGGGCCGGCGCGCGGCGGCCCTCGGGCACGACGTGGTGATGTGCCCGGAGCAGCACGTGTACCTGGACCACCGGCAGTCGGCGGACCCCGCCGAGCCGATCCCGGTCGGCTGGGTCCACACACTGGAGGACGTGTACGGGTACTCGCCGGCGTTGGAGGGCGAGCGGCTGCGCGGGGTGCAGGCGCAGGTGTGGAGCGAGCACCTGGACAGCGTGCGGCGGGTGGACTACATGGCCTTCCCGCGGCTGTCGGCGTTTGCGGAGGTGGCTTGGAGTTCCGGGCCGCGGGACTACGCGGAGTTCCTGCCGAGGTTGCGGGACCATCATTTGCCGCGGCTGGACGCGCTCGGTGTCGAGTACCGGCCGCTGGACGGGCCGCACCCGTGGCAGCTGCGGCCGGGGGTGCCGGGCCGGCCGCGCTAGCCGTTCCACAACGCGGCCCACTGCGTCGGCGTGAGGTCACGCGGCAGGGCCGATGGCGGGATGCCGGCGGCCTTCAGGGTGGCGCGCCAGGGTCCCGGGGCGACGTCCGCGAGGATGCGCTCGATCCCGCGGCCGCGCCCGGTGAAGACGTTGCGCACGAACTGTTCGTAGCCGGCCCGCTCGGCCGGGTCGACGAGCGGGTCACGCCGTCGGGAAACGGTGAAGAGACCGCCGTCGACACTCGGTTTCGGCCGGAACCCGCCGGCCGGGACGCGTCCGTGCAGGGTGAAGCCGAACCAGGGCGCGGTCTGGGCGGTCAGCATCGTCCGGCCGCCGACGCCGGCGCGTTTGCGCGCCACCTCCCACTGCGTGAGGAGGACGGCCTCGGCCCAGTCACCGGCGGTGAGAAGGCGCCGCAGGATCGGCGTGGTGAGGTGGAACGGCAGGTTGCCGACGACGACCGGCCGGTCCAGCGGGATCCGCAGGGCATCGCCGTGGACCACGGACACCGACGGAAGGTGTTGGCGGAGCCGGCGCACGCGGTGCTCGTCGAGGTCGACGGCCCGGACGTCACGCCCGAGCCTCGCGAGCCGCCGGGTGATCGCGCCGTCCCCGGCGCCGATCTCGAGGATCGGGCCTTGGGTTTCGCGGACGAGCCGGACGATCGTGCGGATGGTCGGGAGGTGGTGCAGGAAGTTCTGGCCGAGTTCGTGCCGGCCGCCGTGGACGGAGCGGGACAAGGGAGGCACTCCAGACTTGCGGAATGGAGCACCCGGGGGGTCGCTCGACCGCCTCCGGGTGCCGGGGCATCCGGAAGTACGGCGCGATCGGATCTTCAGCGAGACGCGCCGTCAGGCGCGGCGGAGCCGCTGAGCCTCACGCCCGCAGGCGGCCATCCACAAGGTTCCCATGGCCGAGGAGGGTACAAGCCGGTGGCGGCGCCGGGCGATTGATTTACGGCGGCGGGGCACGGTGGTCCGGCCCGAACGGCACGCGGACGCCCGAACCGGCACCCGCCCAGACCTGCCCCACCACCCGAAACCGCCCGAGTCAGCGTGCGGTGTTCTCCACAGGCACTAGTGAGTGTGGACAACTCACGGCAACAGCGTCACCGTGACCGACTTCGCCGGGCCCACGTTGCCCGCCGCGTCGATGGAACGGTACTCGATGCGGTGCTTGCCGTAGCCCGGCTTGCGGTCCGCGAACGGGGACACCGTCAACCCGCCCTCGCCCAGGTTTCCGTACGCCAGGCCGTCGATCTCCGTGCCGCGGGCCGTGAACGAGTACGGGGCCGCCGGGTCTGTCGGCCAGCCGTAGTACTTGTGCCAGCCGTCGCCGTCCACGCGGAACTCCGGCATTCCGTCGGGCGAGGAAAGCCGCATCGTGAACGAGCCGTGGTACTCCGCTCCCGGCGGGAACTCCGCCGTGGTGGCCGGCCCGGCCGCGTCCACCGTCCAGGTCAACGTCGTGCCGCCCGTCGTCGCGGTGAGGGTGTGCGTGCCGCGGGAAAGGTCGAGTGCGTAGTCGGAGCCCGTGCCGGCGAAGCGGCCGTCCAGCATCCAGGCCACCGAAGGGATCGAGCCCGTCGGCTCGCCGGTTTCGACGTACACCACGTCGTGGCCGCCGACCGGCCGGGTCACCGGGGTCGAAGCCACCACCGCCGGGCCGCTCGCCGGCGGTGTGACCACCGACGTGTCGACCGTCCAGGTGCGCGTCGCGGACGGGCGGACCGCCGGGTCGCGGACGAACGGCGTCGGGTCGGTCACCGTTGCCGTCAGCACGTGGCGGCCGGGCCGGACGTGCGCGCGGCGCAGGTCGACCGCGTCCCGGCCCGGCAGCGCCACGCCGTCGAGGGTCCAGCGGATGTCCAGGCGGTGGCTGACCGGATGCATCGGGCGCACCCAGACCACCCGGTCGGCGCCGATCGTGCCCGCCGGCGTGCCGCCGGCCAGCAACGGCACCTTCGCCGAAATCCGCTGCGTCATCCGCTCGCGGCCGACCTGGTCGAACGCGTAGCCGAGCGTCTTCATCATCGAGTGCCGGCTCGGCCGCCACACCCCGGTCTGGGCGTACAGCCCGCCCTCGAAGCGGCCGATCGTGCCGCCGGACTCGCTCGGTTCGCCGAGCCAGCGCCACCACTTCGCGTGTTGGGCGCGCATCTGCGGCTCGGTGAGCAGGGTGTGGTGGACCGAGTCCGGCTCGCCGCCCTCGTACGCGCCGCCCGGGACGTTGCGCGCGTAGTAGTCGTACTCGTCGTCGAGGCCGCCGAGCGAGTGGCCGAGTTCGTGCGGCGAGATCAGCGCGGACAGCGCGTTGCCGCCGGACGCCGTCGCGTACGTGCCGCCCGCGCCGCCGTACGTGGTGCTGTTGCCCAGGGCGAGGATCTGGCGGTTCGCGCGGGTCGTGCCCGGCACGAGGTCGGCGTACCGCTGGGCCGCCTCGTCGTCGACGGTCAGCAGCCGCTGCACGCTCTGCGGGTTGCAGCCGCCCCAGAACCCCATGTCCAGCGGGGTGTCCCGGCGGGGCGCGTCGAGCCCGGGGTCACAGTCCACACCGGACTCCGGTGAGGCGATCGACACGGCGTAGACGTTGAAGTAACTGCGGTAGGACTTGAACGGCTCGAGCGACCACAGGGTGCTGACGTGCCGTTCGACGTCGGCGAAGAACTTCGGCTGCTCGGCGGCGGTGTAGCCATCCCCGAGGACGACGAGGTTGAACCGCTGCGCGACCGGGCCGGTGACCTGGACCTCGGTGACGGTGGCCGCCGGCTCGGCGGCCTGCGCGGGAGCGGCGATCCCGGCGGTGAAAACCAGCGCTGCGACAAACCCGGTCCACTTTCGCATGGTCCCGGTCTACCGCAGTGGGTTCGGCTCCGGAACCGCCGGAAGTCGGGCTATCCTCCAGCCATGCGTTCCGACGTCCGGCGCGCCCGCGCTCGGCCCGGGCTCACGGACGTCTACGCGAAGCTCGCCCAGCTCCTGCTCGACCAGCTCTAACTCACACCCGGGTCAGCCGGTACCAGACCTCCGGCCGCCCGACCTGGCCGTAGTGCGGCTCGCGGTGGGCCAGGCCGTTGTCCGCCAGGTACTCCAGGTACCTGCGGGCCGTCACCCGGGAGGCCCCGATCGCCGCGGCCGCGGCGCCCGCCGAAAGTCCTTCCGCCGCGCCGGAAAGCGCGTCGGTGATCGCCTCCAAGGTCTGGCCGCTCATGCCCTTCGGCAGCGGCGGCTGCTCGGTCGTGCGCAGCGCGCCGAGGGCCCGGTCGATCTCCGCCTGGCCGGTGACCTCGCCGGAGGCGTCGCGGAATTCCGCGTAGCGCTCCAGCTTTTCGCGCAGGGTCGCGAAGGTGAACGGCTTGAGCAGGTACTGCACCACGCCGACCGAGACCGCCGCCTTGACCAGGCCGAGGTCGCGGGCCGACGTCACGGCGATGACGTCGATCGGCAGGCCGGCCGCGCGCAGCGAGCGGCAGACCGCCAGGCCGTGCGTGTCCGGCAGGTAGAAGTCCAGCAGCACCAGGTCGACCGGCTCGCGTTCGCAGAACCGCAGCGCCTCGCCGCCGGAGTGCACCACCCCCGCCACCACGAACCCGGGGAGCCGCTCGACGTACACCCGGTGGGCCTCCGCGGCGACCGGCTCGTCCTCCACCACCAGCACGCGGATCACCGGCCCGCCTCCTGCCGCGGCAGCCGCACGGTGAACACCGCGCCGCCGTCGCGCCCGACCTCGATCGTGCCGCCGTAGCGGCGCACCGCCTGCCCGACGAGCGCGAGGCCGAGCCCGTGGCCGTCCTCGGCCTTCGTCGACCACCCGCGCCGGAACACGTCGGCGTCCTCGGGCACGCCAGGCCCGGAGTCGGCGACGCGCAGCAGCAGCCCGTCTTCACCGGTGCGAGCGGTGACGACGACCTTCGGGTGCCCGGTGCCGCGCACGGCCGCGTCGAGGCCGTTGTCGATCAGGTTGCCGAGGATGGTCACGAGGTCGCGGGCTTCGACGCCGAGCGAGACGTCGTCGATGACGGTGTCCGGCGTGACCGTCAGCTCCACCCCGCGCTCGCTCGCCTCGGCCGCCTTGCCCAGCAGCAGCGCGGCGAGCACCGGCTCGGCGACGGCACCGACGACCCGGTCGGTCAGCTCCTGGGCGAAGGCGAGCTCCGCCGTGGCGAACTCGACGGCCTGCTCGGGTTTGCCGATCTCGACCAGGGAAACGACGGTGTGCAACCGGTTCGCGGCCTCGTGCGCCTGCGACCGCAGCGCTTCGGCCAGGCCGCGGGCGGTGGTCAGCTCGCCGGTCAGCGACTGCAGCTCGGTGTGGTCGCGCAGGACGACGACAGTGCCCTGCGCGCGGCCGCCCGAGCGGACGGCGGTGGTGCTGACCAGCAGCACGCGCGAGTCCGTCAGGTGCAGTTCCTCGGCCCGGTTCTCCGCCGACGTGAACGCCTCGGCCAGCCCGTCGGGCAGGCCCAGCGTCGCCAGGTCGCGGCCCACCGGGTCGGAGTCGAGGCCGAGGAGCGCGCGGGCGCCGTCGTTGCAGAGCCCGATCCGCCCGTCGCGGCCGACGAGCAGCACGCCTTCGCGGACCGAATGCAGGACGGCTTCGTGGTACTCGAAGAGGTTGCTCAGCTCGTCGGGCGCGACGCCCCGGGTCTGGCGCCGCAGCCGGGCGCTGATCAGCCAGCCGCCGAGCGCGCCGACCACCAGCACCGCGGCGGCCACGCCGAAGAGCGGCCAGAGCCGTTCGCGCAGCTCGGCCGAGATCGCCGCGACGGTGATCCCGACCGCGACCAGCGCGACGACCCGGTGCCCGGCGCCGAACACCGGCACGACCGTGCGCACCGACGGGCCGAGCGAGCCGGTGTAGGTCTCGGTGAGGTCCTCGCCCCGCTGCGCCTTGCCGATGTTCCCGATGTAGTGCTGGCCGATCAGGGCCGGGTTCGGGTGCGTGTAGCGGATCCCGGCCGGGCTCATGATCGTGATGAAGTCGACCTGGGTGTGGGTTTGCACGAGCAGCGCGAACGGCTGCAGCGTCGCGCTCGGGTCCGGCGTGGTCACCGCGGCGGCGACGGTGGGCGCGTCGGCGACCGTCATGGCGACCGCGCGGACCTGGTCGCGCGCGTTCTCGTTCACCGCCCGCTGCGCGTCGATCCAGGCGAAGGTGATCCCGGCGCCGGCCAGCACGCAGAGCACCACCAGCTGCAGCACGAGCAGCTGGCGCGCCAGGCTCCAATGGGACCGCAACGTCGGAGGCACCTCCTCATACCAGCACACCGCGCGCGCCGGTGTCCGAACGGGACGGTGCGATCATCACACGAACTCAATGAACACAAGTGAGCCGGATCACCGAACTGGGCCTACAGTGTGCCGCAACCTGAACACCCCTAGCTGGAGGCAACGGTGCCGACACCGACCCCCGAAGCGGCACCCCGCCGCCGCGACAAGACCCACTACCTGTACCTGGCCGTGATCGTCGCGGTCCTGCTCGGGATCCTGGTGGGCTTCCTCTTCCCCGGTTTCGCCAAGGGCCTCAAGCCGCTCGGCGACGGGTTCGTCAACCTGATCAAGATGATGATCTCGCCGATCATCTTCTGCACCATCGTGATCGGTGTCGGCTCGGTCGCCAAGGCGGCGAAGGTCGGCAAGGTCGGCATCATGGCGCTGGTCTACTTCATCGTGATGTCGACCTTCGCGCTCGCCATCGGCCTGGTCGTCGGCAACCTGCTGCACCCGGGCGAGGGGCTGCACCTCAACCCCGCCGACGTGAAGAGCGTCCAGAAGTCCGCCACCGGCTCGGAAGGCCCGGTCGACTTCCTGCTCCACATCATCCCGAAGACGTTCGTGTCCGCGTTCACCGAAGGCCAGGTCCTGCAGACGCTGCTCGTCGCGCTGCTCGTCGGCTTCGCGCTGCAGAAGCTGGGCTCGAAGGGCGCGCCGATCCTGCGCGGCGTCGAGCACATCCAGCGCCTGGTGTTCCGGGTGCTGGCGATGATCATGTGGGCCGCCCCGATCGGCGCGTTCGGCGCGATCGCCGCGGTGGTCGGCGCGACCGGCTGGGCGGCGCTGAAGAGCCTCGCCGTGATCATGATCGGCTTCTACGCGACCTGCCTGGTGTTCGTGTTCGTCATCCTCGGCCTGGTGCTGTGGATCGGCGCCCGGGTGAACATCTGGCACCTGCTGCGCTACCTCGGCCGCGAGTTCCTGCTGATCCTGTCGACGTCGTCGTCGGAATCGGCGCTGCCCCGGCTGATCGCGAAGATGGAGCACCTGGGGGTCGGCAAGTCGGTCGTCGGCATCACCGTGCCCACCGGCTACTCGTTCAACCTGGACGGCACGGCGATCTACCTGACCATGGCGACGCTGTTCATCGCCGCGGCCCAGGACGAGCCGCTTTCGATCGGCGCCCAGATCGGCCTGCTGGTGTTCATGATCATCGCGTCGAAGGGCGCCGCCGGCGTCAGCGGTTCGGGCATCGCGACCCTGGCCAGCGGCCTCCAGTCGCACCGGCCGGAACTGGTCAACGGCGTCGGCTTCATCCTCGGCATCGACCGGTTCATGTCCGAGGCCCGCGCGCTGACGAACTTCGCGGGCAACGCCGTCGCGACCGTCCTCATCGGAAACTGGACGAGGGAGTTCGACCGCGACCAGGCGGAACGGGTGTTCGCCGGGACGGCGCCGTTCGACGAAGCGACGTTGATCGACGAGGAACGGTCCGGCCCCGACGAAGGCGGCGCGGCGAAAGCCTGACCCTGAACGTTCGTGCTCACGCCCCCGCTGAGCACGAGCCACCGCGGGCCGCGGTGCGAGTCTCCCCGACCTCGCACCGCGGCCCGTTCCACGTCTTCAGCCGGCGGCGGCGTCGTAGGCGACGCGGGCGGCCGCGATGTCGTCGCGATGTTGCTCCGCCCAGCCGAGCAGGCCGTTCAGCGACTGGTACAGCTCCTTCGCCATCGCCGTGGCTTCGTACTCCACGCGCGGCGGGACGGTCGGGTAGATCGTGCGGACCAGGAGGCCGTCGCGCTCCAGATTGCGCAGGGTCAGCGTCAGCATCCGGCGGCTGATGCCCTCGACCGCGCGTTCCAGCTCGGTGAACCGCACCGGGCCGCGGATCGCCTCCAGCAGGATCCCGATCGCCCACTTGCCGCTGATCCGGTTGATGACCTCCAGCACCGTGCAGACGTCGAGTTTCTCCGGGTCGATCTCGGTGACCTGGACAGGTACACCGATGTTCCCCTGGGACATGGAAGTGCCTCCTTCCGAGCGAACCCATGGTCACACATGATGGGCACTGTTACAAGAAGTGCCCTGGCGACGACCAGGGGAACTCTCGACTGGAGGGGCCTGACATGGCCGAGAACCACCCCACCCGCTCGCGCGGCCTCGCCTTGGCGGTGCTCTGCGCCGCCTCGCTGATGGTCGTGCTCGACAGCAGCATCGTCGCGGTGGCGCTGCCGGCGATCCAGGCCGACCTCGGCTTCACGCCCGCCGGGCTGTCCTGGGTCTTCACCGCCTACCTGGTCGCCTTCGGCGGCCTGCTCCTGCTCTCCGGACGGCTCGGCGACTTGCTCGGCCGCCGCCGCGTCTTCCTCGGCGGGCTGAGCCTGTTCACCCTCGCCTCCCTCGTCGCCGGCCTGGCCGCGGACGCCGGTGTCCTCGTCGTGGCGCGATTCGCCCAGGGCGTCGGCGGCGCGCTGGCGTCGGCCGTGGTGCTCGGGATGATCGTCACGATGTACCCCGAGCCCCGGGCCCGGGCGAAGGCGATCGGGGTCTACAGCTTCACGCAGGCGGCGGGTGCGTCCATCGGGCTCATCGCCGGCGGCGCACTCACCCAAGCGCTGAACTGGCACTGGACGTTCTACGTCAACCTGCCGATCGGCGTGGCCGCACTGCTGCTGGCCGTCCGGGTCGTCGAAGCGGACCGTGGCACCGGCCTGCGCCACGGACTGGACGTGCTCGGCGCCGTCCTGGCCACCGCGGCGGTGATGCTCGGCGTGTACGGCATTTCGGCGTCCTCCTGGGGTGCCGTGGCCGCGGCCGTCGTGCTGCTCGCGGCCTTCGCGGTGCGGCAGGCGAAGGCGCGGACGCCGCTGTTGCCGCTGCGGCTGTTCCGGATCCGCGCGGTCACCGGCGCGAACGTGGTGATGGTGCTGATGGTCGCCGGGATGCTCGGCTTCCAGTTCGTCACGGCGTTGTACCTGCAGCAGGTGCTGGGCCTCGACGCGCTGTGGACCGGCGTCGCATTCCTGCCGGTGCCGCTGGTGATTGCGGTGGCGTCGCTCGGCTTCGCGGACAAGCTCGCCGCCCGGTTCGGCCCGCGGGCCGTGCTGCTGGCCGGGCTGGGCCTGGTGATCGTGGGCCTGCTGCTGCTCACCCGGGTGTCGGGCTCCTACTTCGCCGACGTCCTGCCGCCGCTGCTGCTGATGGGCCTGGGCGCCGGCGCGGCCATCCCGGCGCTGATGGGCCTGGCGATGGCGGACGTCCCGGCCGGGGACGCCGGCGTGGCGTCCGGGCTGATCAACACGACCCAGCAGGTGGGAGCGGCGGTCGGCACGGCGGTGCTGGCCGCGGTGGCCGCGTCCCGCACGGCGAGCCTGGCTTCGCTGGACCACCGCGAGGCACTGGCATCCGGGTTCCGGCTGGCCTACGGGGTCAGCGCGGGCTTCCTGATCGCGGCGGTCGCGCTGGGCGGCCTGGTCCTGGCCCGCCGCGCCAAGCGCCCCAATGAGGTTTTCTCAGTAGCGCCCCTGGTGTTCGTGATGGGTCAGGACGAGTGCTGCTTGGACGATGGCGCCGATGCGGTGTGGGCAGA
>NZ_JBSGJD010000260.1:0-13302 GCF_053605405.1 Amycolatopsis sp. NPDC003861 | reverse complement strand
CGGCGATCGTGGTCGTCGGGCCGGACGGCGAACACCGGGCGGCGACCGGGACCTTCCGTGCCCGGGTGCGCGACGCCCGCGGCGGGTGGATCGTGCTGCACGCCAGCCGGTTGGTGGCGGGGGAGGACGACGGCGAGACGGTCGTGACCGTCGACCGCGCTCCGGGTGCCGTGCTGCTCGCCGCGTACGGCCTGACCGCGCGGGAACGCGATGTCTGCCGCGAGGTGCTGGCCGGACTGTCCACAACGGACATCGCGGCCCGGCTCGCGATCGCGGCCCACACGGTGCAGGACCACCTCAAGTCGGTGATCGGCAAAGTCGGCGTCCGCAGCCGTGGGGAACTGACCGCGAAGCTGCTGTCCTGACCATTCCCACCGGAGCCCGTCGAACGAACGATTTCGGCACTGTTGCCCGAAATGCGGTGCCGCCGCCCGCACCTGCATGATACCTTCCGCAAATTGCGGGCGCCGGGGACAAGGGGGCGGCATGGCCGACGACACCACGCGTTACCTCTGTGCGGCGTCCTACCTCGATCCCGCCTACAGCCGGCGGGCCATCACCGAGTTCCTCGTCGAGCCCACCCGCCCGGTGCCGCCGTCGCCGGGCCTCGACGCCGGCCGCGTGCTCACCGAGGCGGTGCGCGCCCGGGCCCGCCGCAAGAACTACGACGGCCTGCTGGTGGTGCTGATGATCGTGGTCATCGGGCTGCTGTGGGACAATCCGCTGCTCTACGGCTGGATCGTGCTGTCGCTGCTGCTCGTCGCCGCGCGGGCGGGGAAGAGCGCCTACGCGCTGGAGAAGACGCTCAATCCGAAGACGCTGGTCGTGATCGGCGTCGCGATCGTCGTGGCGTGGCTGCTGCTGTCCTATTCGGACGAAATCTTCGACTCGGGCAGCAGCCGGTACTCCTCGCGCTACTACCAAGACGTCGAGTTCGGGGACTCGTCCGGCGGCGACACCGCCCGGACCGTCATCGGCATCGTGCTCGCGGTGGTCGTGTGCGTGGCGGTGACGATCGAGCGCTGGTCCCTGTGGAACCTGCTGACGACGCGCTTCAAGCGGTTCGCCGGAGCCACCGGCGGCGGCAGCCTCACCGGGCTGCTCACCGAGGACTTCCGCGGTCAGCTCGCCCGCTACCAGGGCAGCACCGGGGCCGACGGGGCACCGGGCGCGCCGCTGGTGGTCTACCGCGGGTACAACCCGTTCGTGGGCGCCGGTTTCCGCCGTGACGCCTGGTCCATGGCGATCCCGCTGGAGCGGGTCGAAGACGTCGAAGGCCGGCCGGAGCTCACCACCGAAGCCCTCTACGACGGGATCCGCGCGGCGATCGCGGACCTGCGCCACGCCAGCGCGCTGTCGCCGGACCACCGGCTCGGCGGGCTGACGGTGACCGAGGCGGTGTTCACCCCGGCCACCGAGCTCGTCGACCACCTCGGCGAGCCGGAAGCCGCCGCCTACCTGCCGGACATCGAGCACCCGCCGCACACCCGGCTCGGCGCGGCCGACGTCGCCCGGCTGCGCACGGAGCCGAAGGAGTGGGCGCGCTACTACCTGTCGTTCCAGGTGGAGACCTGGGACCGGGACCTGGTGCTCACGACGTTCCTGCACGTCGCGGTGGACGACACGACGCTGTACGTCGAGTGGACGCCCTACATGCTGCCGCCGATCCGGGCCGAGTACCGCGTGGTGGACAAGATGCGGCCGGACTCGCTGCGCCCGCTCGGCCAGGGCCTGCTGGCCTGGCTGGAGATGCCGGCGAGCCTGCCGGGCCGGATCCTGAACCTCGCGTCGTGGATCCGGCAGCCCAAGCGCGAGCCCGGCGTCGTGGACCCGGACCGCTACGGCGCCGCGAGCTCGTTGCGCGAACTCGCTTCGGTGAACCTGTTCGCCGACTACTTCCAGCTCGTCGACATCACGCGCTACGAGAAGATCATCGAAAGCCGCCTCCTCCCGGCGATCGGCAAGCTCCTCGAAGACGCGGGCTTCTCGACGGCGAAGTTCGACGAGCAGGCCTCGGTCGTGATCAACAACGACATCACCATCCGCGGTGACAACCGCGGGCCGATCACGCAGACCGGGGTGCGCACCCCGCGCCCCCGCCCGCCCGCGAACCCCGGCCGCCCGGCCAGGACGGAGACCTGATGGGCCACCGCATCTCGAACAAGGTCAGCATCGGCGGCGACAACTCGGGCAAGATCACCCAGACCGGCATCGAAGCCGGCGGCGCCGAAGAGGCGGTCTCGTCCCTGGCCGCCCTGGTGGAGCGACTGGCGGCCGAGGTGCGCGGCGGCGGGCTGGCCAAGCAGGAGATCCTGGAGGACGCGCTCACCGACCTGGCCGCCGACCTGCGCGCGGGCGAGGCCGCGGAGCCGGCGGTGGTGCGCAGCCGGTGGGAGAAGGTCAAGGGGCTGCTGGGCGGGGTGGTGCAGTTTTCGGAGCTGGTGGCGAAGATCTCCGACCAGGTGCAGAAGATCTTCGGTTAGCGGGGCTTTCGCCGGTTCGACCCTGCCGCGGCAGAACGGGCAGGCTCTGGGATGACCACCCAGCTCCTACGTCGATGACACGTGCGGGCCGGGTTCGGGAAGTCCCTGGAGGAACTTCCGCAGCAGGGCGTTGACCTCGTCCGGTCGTTCCATCGATGGCAGGTGCCCGGTGTCCGCCAGCTCGACGAGCTCCGCCCGGGGCAATGACTCCGCCAGGTGTGCCGACAGCTCCACCAGGCCCGGCGCGTCCGCTGTTCCGATCACCACCAGGGCCGGCGTGGTGATCTCCGCCAGCCGGTGGCGGGTGTCCGGGATTCGCTCCGTCCACTGTGGAGCGGTCCAGTCGTGCCGGTACACCTGCTCGCACATTTCCCTCACCAGCGCCACCATTTCCGGCGGCAGGACCGAGACGTCCCGGCTCGGCCCCGCGACCATGTAGCGGATGTTGGCCTCCGCCATGGCCCGGACGTCCGCCGGGTCGACCTCGACGGTTCGCGCCTGGTAGCGGGCCAGGCGGTCGCCGGGGAAGAGCTCCTCGGTCAGGCGGGCGAGGTCTGCCTGCATGTGGTCCGGCCAGGTGTGCCCGGTCAGGCCCGAGCCGAGCAGCGCCAGCCGGGTGATCCGCTCCGGCGCGGCGAGGGCGGCGTCCAGCGCGCACGCCCCGCCCATCGAGGCCCCGACCAGCGCGGCCTGCTCGATCCCCCGGGCATCGAGCAAAGCCAGCAGGTCCTCGTAGTGGGCGTGCTCGCCGGCCTCGCCGCCGGTTTCCCCGAACCCGCGGCGGTCGTAGCGGATCACCCGGTGGCCGGCGGCGAGCTCGGTGAACTGCGCGTCCCACATCCGGCGGTCGCCGATCGCGGCGTGCAGCAGCACGACGGCGGGCCCCTCTCCCGCTTCGTCGTAGCCGAACGCCGTCCCGCCCACTTCGATCGTCGCCATGGCCCCAACCTAGCCACACGACCGCGTCACACACCGCCGGTTTCGCTGAGGGCGAGAAGCTAGGGTGCGGTGCATGACCGACGGATTCGACCTGACGCGCGACGGTGAAGTCGCCCGCCTGACGCTGACCCGGCCGGAAAAGATGAACGCCATCACCTACGGCATGTGGGCGGCGATCCCGGACGTCGTCGCCGAGGTGGAGGCCGACCCGGCGCTCAAGGCGCTGGTGATCGCCGGGGCCGGCCGGCACTTCTCGGCCGGCGCCGACATCAGCGAGTTCGGCGAGCTGCGGACCACCGCGGAAGGCGCGGCGAGCTACGACAAGGCCGTCGAAGGCGCGGTCGCCGCCCTCACCGCGATGCGCAAGCCGTCGATCGCGATGATCCAGGGCAACTGCATCGGCGGCGGCTGCCAGGTTTCGGTCGCCTGCGACTTCCGGTTCGCCGCCGAGGGCGCGCGGTTCGGCATCACCCCGGCGAAGCTCGGCATCGTCTACCACTTCGACTCGACGCGCCGGCTCGTCTCGCTCGTCGGCCCGGCCCACGCCAAGTACTTCCTCCTCTCCGGCGAGCTGATCACCGCCGCCCGCGCCCGCGAAATCGGCCTGCTCAACGACGTCTTCCCGGCCGGTGATCTCGAAGCCTCGACGCGGGCGTTCGCCGAGACGCTCTGCTCGCGCTCCCAGGCGTCCGTCCGCGGGATGAACCGGATCATCGAAAAGATCGTCGCCGGGCAGGAGACCTCCGACGCCGAGGTCGAGGAGATCCGGTCGGAAGCGCTGCACGGCGAGGACTACGCGGAGGGCGTCGCCGCCTTCCTCGAGCGGCGGCCGCCCCGGTTCACCTTCCGCTGACCTCGAAGTCCAGGTAGGCGTGGAAGTGCTCGGCGACGACGTCGGTGACGCCGGCGGGGTCGAGCTTGCCGTCGATCTCGATGACGCGGATGCCGAGGTCCCGCGCCGCCCGCACGGCGTGCGCGGCGAGCATCCGGTCGCGCGTCAGCCGGGTGCGCTGCTCCGGGATCGCGGGCCCGTCGGGCCGGTGCCGGAGCTGGTGCTGGCGGAACAGTTCGGTCGGCACCAGCACCACCATCCGGCCGGGGGAGTCGACGAGCGGGGCGACGAGCTCCGGCCGCAGCCCCCGGCCCTCGGCGACGATCGGCCGGGGTGAGGTCAGCGCGCGCAGGTCGTCGACGGCGCAGCGGAAGCGGTGGCCGAACTCGGCCATCATCGCGGTCAGCTGGTCGCCGGCCGGGAGGTCGTCCGGCAGCGGGTTGCCGGGCCGGGCCCGGTCGTCGTGGTGGTAGGTCGTCAGGCCGTGCCGCTCGGCCAGCAGTCGCGCGACGGTGGACTTCCCGGTCCACGGAGCGCCGCCGATCCACAGCGCCTGCCCGAGGGTGCCGAACGGATCCCAGGTCATGAGACGACTATTGCGGGACCGGCGGCCCGATGGCCAGTCTTCCGGCGCCGGTTGATCCGTTCAGCGCAGAGTGACCCGGCACGCACGGCCCGGCGTCAGGTCCGGTCGCCCTCGCCGTCGACGACGAGCACGGTGGAGGCGTCCGCGAAGTCCGGCTCCGGGCCGATCCGGAAGTGGAACCGCGAGCCGGGCCGGACGGCGGCGATCACCTGCGTTTCGGCCGTGTCGAGCACGATGATGGCGAGCTCGGTGGTCTTCGGCTCCGGGCGGAACACGACGTCCGGACGCGGTTCGGGGACCACGATCGGGAGCGGCAGGGTGCCGCTGACCGAGCCGGACCCGAAGTCCTCCTCGTCGCGCTCCGGGGGCTCGAACGGGGCCGGCGGGAGCAGCTGCGGACGGCGCCGCCACCAGAGCCCGGCGAGCAGGCCGGTCAGCAGGCCGCCGGTGCCGCTGACGACCGACGCCAGCCCGACGCCGAGCCCGGACGGCTCCTCGGCCACAGCAGGCGGCACGGCCGGCGCGACCGGCACGGGCGCCGGCAACGGGCCGAACTGCACGCCCGGTTCCGGCGCGGCGTCGTCGGGTAACTGGAGCACCTGACCGGGCTCGATCGCGGCGGGATCGGTGAACGGCGTGCCGTCGGGCCGCGGCCGCCCCTGGTTCAGCCGGAAGATCTCCGGGAAGCGCCGCCCGTCGCCGAGCGCGCGTTCGGCGATCTTGAACAGCGTGATGTCCTCGGGGTTGTCGGCGTGCGGCACGATGAAGTACTTGACCGGCGGCGGCGGATCGGCCTGCGCGAGCGCGGGACCGCCGGCGAGCACGGCGAAGAGGACACCGGCGCAGCCGGCCTGCCCGGCCCGCCCGAGGACGCGGCGAACCGCGGGAACCCGGTTTACGACCATCGTCGGCACCTCTCCCCGGCGACCCGGTGGGGTCTCCGGTGTTGCCCTCTACACGGGGCGGGTGCGGACGCGGTTCAGATCTTGTTCCACGGCACGGTCGCGTACGCCTCGGCGAACAGGGCGGCGGCACGAGGTCGTCGACGGCGGCGACCGCGCTCGCGGCGAGCCGCTCGAGGTGGAACGCGAGCCCGCGGACCCGCCCGTCCCGGACCCGCACCGCAGGGAAGTGGCCGTAGGAGACCAGTCCCGCGAGTGCGGCGTCCGGGCCGAGCGGATCCCCGTTCAGCTCGAAGCGGGCGGCACTAGGAAACGGTGACGCCCGTGAACTTCACCTGCTTGGTCGGCGCACCGGTGCCGTCCTGCGGGTTCGGGTTCGCGATGCCGGCCTTCGCCACCGCGTCGAGCACCTTCAGGCCGTCGTCGGTGATGCTGCCGAACACCGAGTAGTCCGCCGGGAGGCCGTCGGCGCTGCCGTAGACCATGAAGAACTGGCTGCCGCCGGAGTTCGGGGCCTGCGTCTTCGCCATCGCGAGGATGCCGCGGCCGTACTTGATCTCCGGGAACGCTTCGTCCGGCATCGTGTAGCCCGGGCCGCCCTGGCCGTCGGTCGTCGGGTCGCCGGTGGCCGAGGGGTCACCGCACTGCAGCATCTGCAGGCCGTCGGTGCCGAGCCGGTGGCACATGGTGCCGTCGTAGAAGTTCTGCTTGGCCAGGCTGATGAAGCTCTGCACCGCGCAGGGGGCGAGCGCGCGGTCGAGCGTCAGCGGGATGTCGCCCGCGGTGCTCTTCAGCGTCACGTTCACCGTGCCGGTCGACGGGACGTTCTTGCCGTCCGGCGGGTTCACCTTCTTCGGCGCCTTGCCCGTCGCGTCGGCCTTGAAGTCGCACGACGTCGGGTTCGGCAGCGGCGTCGCCCGCTTCGGCAGCGCGGTGCGCTGCGTCGGGATCTGGATTTCGGTCGGCGGCGGGGCGGCCGAGGACGACGCGGCGGTGTCGGTGCTGTCGCCGCTGTTCGCACTCACGATCCACACCACGACACCGGCGACGACGAGGACGGCCACGCCGACCACACCAGCCCCGATCATCCGGCGTCGCTTCTGCTGCTCCAATCGGCGCTCGAGCTGCCGCTCGAGCTTGCGCTTCGCAGCTTCGCGGCGCTGCTGGTTGGTCGCCACCCCGTACCCTCCAGGTTTCCGCTCGTCTCACACGTTTGAGGTAGCGGCAGTGTATGGGCACAGCCTGTGAGGACCATGTACAGGGCCCGCTAGTCTCAACCCGATCGTGATCGGCGCCATCCGGCGCGGAAGTCCGGGGAGGCGTTCGGTGCTCGTCGTCGGGTTCGGCAGCGGCCCGCTGCAGGCCAACTGCTACCTGCTGGCGGCGGCCGCCGGCGGGCCGTGCGTGGTCGTGGATCCGGGGCAGGAGGTGGCCGCGCCGCTGGCCGCCGCGCTCGGCGAACACGGCCTGGTCCCGGCCGCGTTGCTGGCCACCCACGGGCACCCCGACCACGTCGCCTCGGCGGCCGCGCTGTCGGCCGAACACGGCGTCCCGCTGCACCTGCACGCGGAGGACGCCGCGCTGTACGAAGGGGAAAGCGTGCCTCTCACACCGGGCGTGTTCGCCGGCCTGGACGTCGACGTCCGGCACGTGCCGGGCCACACCCCGGGATCGGTGGTCCTGGGCCTGGCGACGCCGGAGGGCGGCCGGCTCGCCCTGACCGGGGACACGCTGTTCGCCGGCTCGGTCGGCCGCGGGGACGTGACCACGGCGCTGCGGGACCTGCTGGCGGCGTTCCCGGACGAGACGGTGGTGCTGCCGGGCCACGGCCCGGCGACGACGATCGGCCGGGAACGCGCGGGCAACCCGTTCCTCGCCGGGACGGGGGCGGGACGGTGACCGAACGCATCGCGCTGTTCGAGGAGGACCCGCGCGGCCGCCGTCGCCGCGGGCTCTCGGGCCTGATCGGGGTGGTGATCGTCGCCGCGGCGTTCGGCGGGATCG
The DNA here is from genome assembly GCF_053605405.1 of Amycolatopsis sp. NPDC003861. Taxonomy (NCBI): domain Bacteria; kingdom Bacillati; phylum Actinomycetota; class Actinomycetes; order Pseudonocardiales; family Pseudonocardiaceae; genus Amycolatopsis; species Amycolatopsis sp. NPDC003861. The sequence goes on along the minus strand of NZ_JBSGJD010000260.1, from coordinate 5,556 downwards.
CCGGCCTGATCGGCGGCACGGTGACCGGCCTGGTCGTCGCGCTGGTGATCGCCCTGCCGCTGCTGTACGTGATGGCGGTCAGCATCCGGCGCCGCGTCTGGCTGGAGGGCTCGACGCTGCTCGTGCGCACGTGGGGCCTGCGCCGTGTCGACTTGACGACCGCGACCCGGCTCGACCTCGTCGTCGGCGACGTCCGGGGCAGCCGCACGGTGAGCCTGCTGGTCAACGCCGGCCAGCGCGGCAAGGTGGCGAAGGTCGACCTCGCCGTGTTCTCCGGGACCGGCGGACGCGAGCTGGGCATCATGCCGCTGCGGAAGCTCGCGAACGCGCTGATGAACAACACCGAGGCCAACGGTCTCGTGTTCGGCGAGCTGCTGGTCGCGGAGCTGAAGGCCGAGGCGCGCGGGTCCGGCGTGGCGGAGCGCCCGCTCTACCGGCTGGCGTCGGTGGCGCCGTCGGGCAAGTACGTGCAGCGCTTCACGATGGAAGCCGTGAGCCGCTTCGTGGCGACGCTGGACTGACGGCGTCGTCCGCCTCGCGGAGCTGCTCGAGCTGGTAGGCCAGTTCGGGCAGCTCCTGCGCGACGTAGCCGGCGAGCCGCTCGACGTGCTGCAGGGTGGACCGGACGTCTTCGAGGGCCGCGGCGATCCGGGGCAGCGACTCCACCGCCTGGACGGTGGCGGTGAACACCCGAAGCGTGCCACGCACGAGCAGCCGTGGGCCGGCGAGCAGGATCATGGCACCTCCCGGATTGCGTACCTTCCTACCGCGTCGGTGAGCTCGGCGCGTCCGGGGTTCTGAGAGTGTTACGCCTGGGACGGAACGGCTTTCGTGGTGCTGCTGAGGTGCCCGGCGGGCTCGCGGGAGGCGATCAGCGCGGCCAAGACAGTGGTCACCGGGACGGCCGCGACGATCCCGACGCTGCCGGCGAGCGTCCGGATGATCTCCTGCGCGATGTCCTCGCTGCCGAGCAGCGCGCCGAGCCCCACGCCGGAGATCGACGAGTACAGCAGTACCGGCAGCGCGGCCCCGGCGTAGGCCATCACGAGGGTGTTGACCGCCGAGCCGACGTGGTCGCGGCCGATCCGCAGGCCGGAGTGGTAGAGCTCGCGCCAGGTCAGATCCGGGTTGGCGCGGCGGAGTTCCCAGACGGCGCTGGTCTGGGTGACGGTGACGTCGTCGAGCACACCCAGGGCCCCGATCACGACGCCGGCGAGCAGCAGCCCGCGCGCGTCGATGCCGTGGCCGAGCGAGCCGATGAGCGTCGAGGTGCTGTCGTCGAGCCCGGTCAGCGAGGCGGCGGCGGAGAAGATGGCGGACAGCACGCCGATGAGGGCGAGGCTGACGAGCGTCCCGAGCACGGCGGCAGACGTCCGCGCGGAGAGGCCGTGGGTCAGGTAGAGCGCGATGAACATGATGGCCCCGGCCCCGGCGATGGCCACGACCAGCGGATTCTCGCCGGCGAGGATGGCCGGGAGGATGAAGAGCGCGATGACGACGAAGGACAGCCCGAGCGCCACGAGCGCGGCAACGCCTTGCCACCGCCCGAGCACGAGCACGGCGACGGCGAAGAGGGCGGCGAGGACCAGCAGCGGAGTGCCGCGCTGGAAGTCGACGAGCTGGAAACTGGCGGGATCGTTCGAGTTCCCGCCGTTGTAGGCGAGAACGACGGCGTCCCCGGCGGCGAAGCGTGGGGTGCTGGGCTCGATCGGGACGGTGAGGCGCAGCGGTTTCCCGTCGGCGGGGCCGTCGGTCATGGTGAGGTCGACGGTCAGGCAGGGCTTCGCGTTCGGGTCGGTCTGGTCCCCGACCTGCACCTGGCCCTGGGCGAGGCAGGGGCCGGTGGCGGTGGTCCGGATGTCGGCGTGCACGGGCGTGCCTTGCGGGACGACGCTGGTGGGGGAGGTGTTGCCCCAGGGGTAGAGGACGACCATGCCGACCACGGTGGCGAGGGCCAGCGGGGCGAGCAGCCAGATCAGGAGCAGTTTGACGCGCCGGGAGGCGGGGGCGGCGGGGCCGTGCCCATGGCCGTGTCCGTGGCCGTGTCCGGTGTGCGCGGCTTCGGGTTCGGCGGGGGCTTTGCGCCGGGGACGGGCGGCGGTTCCGGCGGCACGCTGCGGCCCGGTGTCCCCGCGGCGGGCGGCGGGTCGGTCGCCGTCGGCCGGAAGTGGCTGTGGCCCGGTGTCCCCGCGGCGGGCGGCGGGGCGCTCGCTGTCCGCCGGGACCGGTTGGGGTCCGGTGTCCCCGCGGCGGGTGCGCGGTTGGTCGCTGCCGGAGGCGGCGCGCTGTGGTCCCGTGTCGCCGCGGCGGCGCGGTGCGGCGGGTTGGTCGCCGTCCGCGGGAACCGGCTGCGGTCCGGTGTCCCCGCGGCGGCGCCGGGGTTCGGCCTGGCCGGTTTCGGCCGGGACGCGCAGCGATCCGGTGGCCCGCTGCGGCCCGGTGTCGGCTCGCTTGTCCGCGGCGGGAACCCGCTGCGGCCCCGTCTCCGTTCGGCGGCGGGCTGGATCCGCCGCGCGGCGGGCGCCCTCGGCGGGCGTGCGGCGGGCGGGTTTCCGGGGCGTTCCCGGCGTTCCGGACGTGCCGCGGGCCGGGGAAGGGGACACCTCGTCCGTGATCCGGCGAATCGGGCCGGTTGCGTCGTCGTCCAGGTCGGGGCGGTCCACCCGCACATCCTGACAGCGGGATTCCGCACCCCGCGCGAGGGGCCGCCGACGGCCCGGTTCGTCCCGAAGCGCCGATCCCGCGTGATTGGAGACGTATCTCGCGTGATTGGAGGCGTATCTCGCGTGATTGGAGGCGCATTACGGGGCTCAGCCGTAGGCCTGGCGGACGTGGACCCGGCGGTAGGCCGACGGCGGGGTGTCGAAGTGGTCCAGGAAGGCTTGGCGCAACGTCTCCGTCGAGCCGAAGCCGCAGCGGCGGGCGATCGTCGCGAGCGGGAGGTCCGTTCCGGACAGGAGCCGGGCCGCGTGCTCGGTGCGGATCGTGCGGACGTACCGACCCGGGGTCGTGCCCAGGTGAGCGTCGAACAGCCTGGTGAGCTGGCGCGTGCTGATCCCCGCCCGGGTCGCCAGCGCGGGCGTGCCCAGGTCGGCGTCCAGGTGCTCCGCGATGTACGCCGTGAGGTCGCGGACCTCGCGGTGCTCCGGCGGCGGCCCGGCCAGGAACAGGCTGACCTGCGCCTGGTTGCCCGGCCGCTGCAGGTACGTCACCAGCGCGCGGGCCGCCTCGCGGGCCAGCGACGGGCCGTGGTCGGCCTCCACCAGCGACAGCGTCAGGTCCAGCCCGCTCGTCACCCCCGCCGCCGTGTAGACGTTGCCGTGGCGGACGTACAGCGGCACCGGGTCCACCGTCACCGACGGGTAGTCCCGGGCCAGGCGCGCCGCGTAGCGCCAGTGCGTCGTCGCGCGGCGGCCGTTGAGCAAGCCCGCCGCCGCCAGCACCTCCGCGCCCGTGCACACCGAGGCCACCCGGCGGCTGGTGCGGGCGAGCCGCCGGACGTGGGCCAGGACACGCTCGTCGGCCGCCGCGGCCGTGCTGCCCCAGCCGCCCGCGACGACCAGCGTGTCGAGGTCGCCGGCGACCTGGTCGAGCCGCAGGTGCGGCTGCAGCGTGAGCCCGGAGCCGGTGGTGATGCCGTGGCCGTCGACCGAAGCCAGCTGCAGTTCGTACGGCGGCCGCGCGCCGAGCCGGTTCGCCGCGTCGAACACATCGGCGGGGCAGGCGATGTCCAGCAGCTCGGCGTCGGCGTAACCGACGATCGCGACCCGTCTGGGTGAGCCTGGCATGACCGAACGCTAGCAGCCGGACCGGCGCTCGGACGTGGTTCGCAGGAATTCGGACATCCGCGCCGCCCGCCACTCGCGCCAAAGCCACGGTGAACGGCATGACCGATGACCGGAAGACCATCGCCTTCGTCGTATACCCCGGCCTGACACCGCTCGACCTCGTCGGCCCGCTCCAGGTGCTCAGCGCGCTCGGCCGGCTCGATCCGCGCTTCCGGACCGTCGTGGCCGGCGCCACCAAGGACGTCGTCGGCACCGACACCCCGCTCCGGATCGCCCCCAGCCACACCTTCGACGAAGTGCCGTCGCCGTTCGCCGTGCTGGTGCCCGGCGGCACCGTCCCGACGCTGCGCGCGATGGCCGACGAGCGCCTCCTCGCCTGGCTCCGCAGCGCCGCCGAAACCGCCGAGCTGGTGACGTCGGTCTGCACCGGCTCGCTCGTCCTCGGCGCGGCCGGGCTCCTGGACGGCCGGCAGGCGACGACGCACTGGATGTTCCGCGACCTGTTGACCGCGCTCGGCGCCACCCCGGTCGCCCGGCGGTGGGTCGAGGACGGCCCGGTGATCACCGCGGCCGGCGTCTCGGCGGGCATCGACCTGGCGCTGCACCTGGCCGAACGGCTGGCCGGACGCCAGGTCGCGACGAACATCCAGTTCGCCATCGAGTACGACCCCGAGCCGCCGCAGGGCGCCCTGGACTGGGCGAACCGGCCCTACGGCGACCTCAAGCCGCTGCGGGAGCACACGCTGCGCGAAGGCCTGGCGGAGCACCCGGCGCTGCTGGAGAAGCTGCTCGCCCGCGCCTGAGGCCGAACGTCGTCGGCCATCCGGGTGAGCGGGGTTCCCCCGGCGCGCCGGAAGGTTAGATTCAGCTCGCTCGATCAGGTGATCTCGCGGGTGGGGTGTTGTAGCCGTGCGGTTCCAGGTCCTCGGCCCGTTGACGGCCTCCGTCCCGCTGCCGTCGGCGGCCCAGCCGCGGCGGCTGCTCGCCGTCCTGCTCGCCCGCGCCGGCCAGTTCGTCGGCCGCGACACGCTGGTCGACGAGCTGTGGCCGGACGGCGCGCCGTCGAGCGCCGCGGCCATCGTGCAGGTCACCGTGTCGAAGCTGCGCAAGACGCTCTCGCCCGGTCTCGGGGCCGCCGAGGCCGGGCAGCGCCTGCGGTCGGGACCGCGCGGGTACGCCCTCGCCGTCGAGCCGGGAGAGCTGGACGCCGACGAGTTCCTGGCGCTGCTCGCCTCCGGCGCCGACGACCGGGCGCAACGCCGCCGCGCGCTCGAACGGGCGCTGGCGTGCTGGCGGGGCGACGCGTTCGCCGACGTCGCGGGCGGCCCGCTGCTGGAGGCGCACAAGCTGTGGCTGGACGACCGGCGCTCGGCCGCGCTGCTGCAGCTGGTCGAGCTGGAACTCGCCGACGGTGACGGCGGGGCGGTCGTCGAGCGGCTCGACCCGGTGGTCGCGGCGCGACCCGCCGACGAGCGGTTCGCCGCCCGGCTCGCGGCCGCCCTCGGCACTGTCGGCCGCCGCGAATCGGCCCTGGAGGTGCTCCGCCGGACCCGCCGGGCGCTGTGGGACGAGGCGGGCGTGTGGCCGGGCGCCGACCTCGTCGAGGTGTACCGCCGGATCGCCGGCACCGAGTGGACGACGCCGGGGCCGCCCGCCCAGCTCCCGCCCGCGGTCCCCGACTTCACCGGCCGCGCGGCCGAATTGGCCGGCATCGGCCGCGCCCTGCGCGGCCCCCAAAGGAAGACCACACCTCAGAAAAACACACAAA
>NZ_JBSGJD010000259.1:0-13529 GCF_053605405.1 Amycolatopsis sp. NPDC003861 | reverse complement strand
AAAATCGACGTCCACACCGTGTTGTAGTTGATCGCACTCGCCATCACGGCGACCAGTGCCTCGCCGGGGCCGAGCTCGGGAACGGGGACGTCATCGACGTGCAGCGACTTGCGCGGATCCTTGTCCCGGCTCTCCAAGCCCTCGAACATGTCGACCTCGTCCGCGTGCACCGTCACCCCGCGATAGCTCCCGGGCAGCGGCAGTGCCGCCGCCGCGTGCGGCTCGCCGGCGACGATGGCCTGCCGGATGTCTTCGAGTTCTCCGTCACCCACAGCTTTCCCTTCGGTCGAGAGCTCCCTCACGGGAGCAGGTCCGGATCGGCTTCCGCGCCCACCCCGGCCGGGCCCCGGTGCAGCAGGGCGGCCGCGTCCGGGGGCGGCCGGCGAGCGGCGGAGTCGAGGATGTTCCGCCCCGGGTTGGTCAACCACTCGCGCAGGGCTTCCGCCCACCAGCCGGTGTCGTCGGCCCGGATCTCGCCGGGCACGGCCGGGAAGGCCGCCTCCGCGTCGGCGACGCCGAGCGTCTCGCTGATCGCCGCCCAGGTGAGCCCGTCGGCGCGGGCGGCCACGACCGCGCGCTCGAGGTAGCGGGCGGCCAGGTCGGTCAGTGCCCGTGCGGCGTGCAGCGCGGCCCGATCCGGCTCGTGCGGCCAGTAGTGTTCCGGCACGACGGCGTGCCGGGCGCAGACCGCGATCTCCCACGCCGCTTTGGCGGCGGCCACCTTGGCGTGCAGCGCGGGCGGGAAGGCGCCCGGGTCCTCGGGCGCGGCCGTCACCGGTCGCCGCCGAGGATGGTGGCCAGCGCCTGGTCGAAGTCTTCCGGCTCGACCAGCGCGGTCACCTTCTCGTGGCCGTCGTCCACCGAGAGCAGGCGCTTGCCGACGAGCAGCAGGTGCCCGCCGGCGGACGAGCGGGCCCGGATGACGGCGCTGGCGAGCACGGTGCCGTCGGTGTATTCCCGCATCCGCTCGGCGAACCCGTGCCAGTCCTCGACGCTGCGCCCCTCCGGCGAGAAGCGGTAGACCGCCCGCCACGGACCGGTGCGGCTGCGGCGGTACAGCGTCTGCCACCCCTGCTGTTCGACCACCTTGTACCGGCAGCCGTACTGGTGCTGCACCTGGGCTTCGAGGCGCAGCGGATCCAGGTACGACGGCCCGGAGAACCCGACGTCGGCCAGCCACAGGTCCGCCCCCAGCGTGACCCCGGTGAACAGGTGCGACCGGTCGGGGGAAAACGTCCCGTCCTCCTGGCGCACCCCGGCCGAGACGATCCGGGTCTCGAACCCCAGCTCGTCGAGCAGGCGGCGGAACAGCGGGTTGAGCTCGAAGCAGATCCCGCCGTGGCCGTCGCGCACGATCTTGTCGAAGGTCGCGTCGAGGTCGACGGCCGCGATGTTGGCGGGCAGCTCGCCGCCGGCCGGGGCGAACTTCGTGTTGTCGTAGGGAATCGTCACCAGGTGCCGGTGGTGCAGCTGCCGCAGGGTTTCCGGCGTGGCCGTCCGCGGGCCGGGGTAGCCCAGGCGGTCCAGGTAGACATCGGTGTCGAACATCGCTCCGCCTTCCCGGCTTCAGGCTGTCGTCGCGGTCAGGGCGCGCAGGCGCTCGGTGATGCGCGCCCGCGCGGCCGCGTCCGGTATCGCCGAGATGCTCGCTTCGAGTTTGTCGATTTCCGCGAGCAGGACCTGCGGCTCGAACCCGGGCGCGGCGGCCGGCGGCCGCAGTTCCGCGGCGAGGTGGCCGGCGAGCGCCGCCGGTGTCGGGTGGTCGAACACGACGGCGGCGGAGAGCCGCACGCCGGTGGCCGCGCCGAGCCGGTTGCGCAGCTCCACCGCGGTCAGCGAGTCGAAGCCCCGGTCCCACAGGTCCTCGCCGGGGTCGAGGGCGTCCGTCCCGGTGTGGCCGAGCACCGCCGACGCCGTCGCCAGCACCAGGTCGAGGACGATCGCCCGCTGCTCGTCCGCGGACCGGCCGGCCAGCCGGCGGAGGAACGACCCGGTGTCGACGGCGGCGCTCTCCGCGTCCCGTCGCACCGGCCGGACCAGCGCGCGCAGCATCGGCGGCACGGCCTCGCCCGACGGCCGGTCCAGGTTCATCGGGACCAGCACGGCGTCCGGCGACCGCAGCCCGGCGTCGAACAGCGCCAGGCCGTCCTCTTCGGACAGTCCGCGGAAACCCCGGCGGGCCAGGCGCTCCCGGTCGGTGTCGCGGAGCCGGTCCGCCATGCCTGCGGCCTGCCAGGCACCCCAGGCCAGCGCCACGGCCGGCAACCCCCGGGCGCGCCGCAGGTGCGCCAGCCCGTCGAGGAAGGCGTTCGCGGCGGCGTAGCCGGCCTGGCCGGGACTGCCCACCGTGCCCGCGGCGGAGGAGAAGAGGACGAACGCCGCCAGGTCGAGCTCCCGGGTCAGCTCGTGGAGGTGCCAGGCCGCGTCGGCTTTCGGCCGGAAGACGGTCTCGATCCGCGCCGCGCTCAAGGCCGGGACGACGCCGTCGTCGAGGACGCCGGCGGCGTGCACCACCGCGGTCAGCGGGTGCTCGGCGGGGATGCCGGCCAGCAGCCCGGCCAGCTCGGCCCGGTCCCCCACGTCGCACGCGGCCACGGTGACCCGGACGCCGTGGCCGGCCAGCTCCGCCACCAGCTCGGCGACGCCGTCGGCGTCCGGGCCTCGCCGGCCGGCCAGCAGTAGGTGCCGGACGCCGTGCTCCTCGGCCAGGTGCCGGGCGACGAGGGCGCCGAGCGCGCCGGTGCCCCCGGTGACCAGGACCGTGCCCGCCGGATCCAGCGGCCGGGCCGGGGCCTCGCCGCCGGCGGGCCGCCGGACCAGCCGGGGCACCGTCACCGCGCCGGCGCGCACCGCGGCCTGCGGCTCCCCCGACGCCACCACGGCGGGGACCGCGGCCCGCGACGCCGGTTCGTCGTCGAGGTCGGCCAGCACGATCCGGCCCGGCTCCTCCGACTGGGCGGAGCGGACGAGCCCCCACACGGCGGCGGCGGCCGGGTCGGTCAGCTCGGCGCTGCCGTCCACCGCGACCGCGCCGCGGGTGAGCACCACGAACCGCGCGGCGTCCGCCTGCGGCTCGTCGAGCCACTCCTGCAGCTGCTCGAGGACCGTGGCGGTGACCGTCCGCGCCTGCCCCGGGCCGGCCGGGTGCCCGGTGAGGTCGACGACCGTCCACTCGGCGGGGTCGGCGACCGGTTCCGCCGGGGTGAGGGGTGTCCAGCCGATCCGGTACACCAGGTCGTCGATCCCCCGCCGCAGCGCACCGGGCTCGACGGGGCGCAACGTGAGGGCGTCGACGGTGAGGACCGGGCGGCCGGTGGTGTCGGTGGCGTACAGGGTCAGCGTCGCCGGGCCGGCCGGGACGAGGTGGACCCGCAGCGTGGTGACGCCGCCGGCGTGCAGGGTGACGCCGGTCCAGGCGAACGGCAGGTGCGGCGTGGCCGGTGGCTCCGGCGCGAAGGCGTTGGCGTGCAGGGCCGCGTCGAGCAGGGCCGGGTGGATGCCGAACCCGCCGTCGCCCGCGGCCGCCGGCAGCGTGATCTCCGCGTGGACGCCGTCGCCGGTGCTCCAGGCCGCGGTCAGGCCCTGGAAGGCCGGGCCGTAGTGGTAGCCCCCATCGGCCAGCCGGTCGTAGAACCCGGCCGTCTCCAGCGGACGTGCTCCGGGCGGCGGCCACGTCGGCGGCTCGGCCGGTGCGGGCGGCGGCGAGGCGGGCTCGAGGACGCCGGAGGCGTGCCGGGTCCACCCGTGGTCGCCGTCCGGCGGCCCGCCGGTCGTCTCGGTGCGGGCGTGGACGGTGATCCGGCGGGCGCCGGTGTCGCCGGGTTCGGCGACGCGGACCTGGATCCGGACCGCGTCCCGTTCGGGCAGCAGCAGCGGGCGCTCGAGGACGAGTTCGCCGATCACCGGGCAGCCGGCCTCGTCGCCGGCCCGGACGGCCAGTTCGGCGAACAGCGCGCCCGGCACCAGCACCGTGCCCGCGACGGCGTGGTCGGCCAGCCAGGGGTGCGTCCGCGTCGACAGCCGCCCGGTCAGCACCACTTCCCCGCTGCCGGCCAGCCGCACCGCGGCCGCCAGCAGCGGGTGCGCCGGCGACTCCAGCCCGGCCGCGGACACGTCACCCGAGCGGGACGGGACGTCCAGCCAGAACCGCTCGTGCCGGAAGGCGTACGTCGGCAGGTCCGGCCGCTCGCCACCCGCGCCGAGGCAGGCGGTCAGGTCCACGCCGGACCCGCGCACGTGCAGCTCCGCCAGCGCGGCCAGCACCCCGCGGATCTCGGGCAGGTTCTTCCGGGCGGTCGCGACGAAGTCCACGGGCAGCGCGTCCACGCCCAGGCCGGTCAGCACCGCACCGGGGCCGACCTCCAGCACCGTGGACACGCCCAGTCCGGCCAGCGACGCGAGCCCGTCCCCGAAGCGCACGGTGGCCCGCACGTGCTCCACCCAGTACTCCGGGTCGGACACCTCTCCCGGCTGGGCCACCTCGCCGGTCACGTTCGACACCAGCGGGATCACCGGCTCCCGCAACGAAAGCTGCTTCACGACATCGCGGAAGTCGTCGAGCATCGGGTCCATCAGCTCCGAGTGGAACGCGTGCGAGACGCGAAGGCGCCGCACCCGGCCGCCCCGCTCGGCGAGCAGTTCCGAGACGGCCGTGACCGCGTCCTCGGCACCGGAGACGACCACCGACTCCGGCCCGTTGACCGCCGCCGGCGACACCCCGGATCCCGGAAGCACCTCCCGCACCCGGTCTTCGGGCAGGCCGGCGATCGAGGCCATCGCGCCACCCGGCGGCAGCGCCTGCATCAGGCTCGCCCGTGCCGCCACCAGCCGCGCCGCGCCGGCCAGGTCGAACACGCCGGCCACGAACGCCGCGGTCACCTCGCCCAGCGAGTGCCCGCCGACCACGTCCGGGGTCAGGCCCCACGACTCGAGCAACCGGAACAACGCCACCTCGAACACGAACAGGCCCGGCTGCGCCCACCCGGTTTCCGCCAGCACGTCGTCGGAGCCGTCGAAGAGCACCGAACGCAAAGCCTCGGCGTCCAGCCACCGGCCCAGTTCCGCGCACACCTCGTCCACCGCCGCCCGGAACACCGGGAACGCGGCGTAGAGCTCCCGGCCCATGCCCGCCCGCTGGCTGCCCTGGCCCGGGAACACCACGGCGAGCCCGCCGGATTTCGCCGTCCCCGCGATGGTCCCGGGTGCCTCGCCGGCCAGGGCCCGCAACCCGGCCACCGCTTCGGCACGGTCGGCGGCCAGCACCACCGCGCGGTCCGGCAGCGAGGCCCGGGTGGTCAGCAGCGCCCGGCCCAGCTCGGCGAGCGAGCCGTCGTTTTCGTCCACAAAGGACGCGAGCCGGGCGGCTTGGGCGCGCATCCCCGCCGTCCCGCGACCCGAGACGACGAGGGGCACCACACCGCCGGGCACCTCCGGCGATGCCGGTACCGGCGCCTGGTCCGGAGCCTGTTCGAGGATCACGTGCGCGTTCGTGCCGCTGATCCCGAACGACGAGACCCCCGCTCGGCGCGGCCGATCCACCACCGGCCACTCGCGCTGTTCCGTGAGCAGCCGGACTTCCCCGGCCGACCAGTCCACCTTCGGCGTCGGCTCGGCCACGTGCAACGTCCGCGGCAGCACCCCCCGCCGCATGGCCTCGATCATCTTGATCACCCCGGCCACCCCGGCCGCGCCCTGCGTGTGGCCGATGTTCGACTTCACCGACCCGAGCCACAACGGCTCCTCGCGATCCTGCCCATAGGTCGACAGAAGAGCCTGGGCCTCGATCGGGTCACCCAGAGACGTCCCCGTGCCGTGGGCTTCCACCGCATCGACGTCCGAAGTGGACAGACCCGCGCTCGCCAGCGCCGCCCGGATCACCCGCTGCTGCGAGGGACCGTTCGGTGCGGTCAGGCCGTTGGAAGCACCGTCCTGGTTGACCGCCGACCCCGCCACCACACCCAGCACCCGGTGCCCCGCCGCGCGGGCCACCGACAGCCGCTCCAGGAGCACCAGCCCGACGCCCTCGCTGAAGCTGGTGCCGTCCGCCGCGCCCGAGAACGCCTTGCACCGCGCGTCGAGCGCCAGCCCTCGCTGCCGCGAGAAGTCCACGAACAGGTTGGGGGTCGCCATCACCGTCACGCCCCCGGCCAGCGCCAGCGAACACTCACCGCGCCGCAACGCCTGCGCCGCCAGGTGAATCGCCACCAGCGACGACGAACACGCCGTGTCCACCGTCAACGCCGGCCCCACGAACCCCAGCGAATACGCCACCCGCCCGGACACCACGCTCCCGGAGTTGCCGGTCCCGAGGTAGCCTTCGATCTCCTCCGGCACCAGGCCGGCTTCCGGCAGGTACCCCTGGTACATCACCCCGGCGAACACGCCGACGTCGCTGCCCCGCAGGGAAACCGGGTCGATGCCCGCGCGTTCGAACGCCTCCCACGAGGTCTCCAGGAGCACCCGCTGCTGCGGGTCCATCGCCAGCGCCTCGCGCGGGCTGATGCCGAAGAAGCCCGCGTCGAACCCCGCCGCGTCCTCGAGGAACCCGCCTTCCCGGACGTAGCTCGTGCCGCGGTGCGCCACGTCGGGGTCGAACAGCCGGTCCACGTCCCAGCCGCGGTCCTCGGGGAACGGACCGATCGCGTCGGTTTCCGCGGAAACCAGGTCCCACAACTGCTCCGGCGACGCCACCCCGCCCGGGAAGCGGCACGCCATCCCGACGATGGCGATCGGCTCGTCCGCGGCCACGGCCGTCACCGCCGTGGTGGCCGGGCGGCGGCCCGCCAGCTCGTCCTTCAGGTAGGCGGCCACCGCGAGCGGTGTCGGGTGGTCGAACAGCAGGGTCGCCGGGAGCCGCACCCCGCTCGCCGCGGTCAGGCGGTTGCGCAGCTCCACCGAGGTCAGCGAGTCGTAGCCGAGCTCGCTGAAGGCGCGGTCGGGCTCGATGCCGTCCGGGTTCGCGTGCCGGAGCACCACGGCGGCCTCAGTGCGGACCAGGTCCACCAGCGCCTGGCTCCGCTCCTTCTCCGGCAGCCCGGCCAGCCGCTGCAGCAGCGAACCGGCGTCGGGCGCGACGTCCTGCACCGACCGCCGTCCCGGCCGCCCGGCCAGCGCCCGCAGCATCGCCGGGACGGCATCCCGCCGCGCCCGGACCGCCGCGACGTCGAGGTGCAGGGGAACCAGCAGGGCCTCGTCCGACGCCAGCCCGGCGTCGAACAGGGCCATCCCCTCCGCGGAGGTCAGCGCGCGCAGCCCGCCGCCGGCCAGCCGGCCGTGCTCGGTCTCGCCGAGGGTGCGGGTCAGCCCGGTGGTTTCCGCCCACAGCCCCCACGCGAGCGACACCGCGGGCAGGCCGGCGGCCCGGCGCCGGTGCGCCAGCGCGTCGAGGTACGCGTTCGCGGCGGCGTAGTTCGCCTGCCCCGGGTTGCCCAGTACCCCGGCGCCGGAGGAGAAGAGCACGAACGCGGCGAGGTCCAGGTCCGCGGTCAGCTCGTGGAGGTGCACGGCCGCGTCGATCTTGGGGCGGAACACGGTGTCGAGGCGGTCCGGCGTCAGCGCGGACACCACCCCGTCGTCGAGGGCCGCGGCGGCATGGACCACCGCGGTCAGCGGGTGCTCGGCCGGGATGCCGGCCAGCAGCCCGGCCAGCTCGGCCCGGTCCGCCACGTCGCAGGCGGCGACGTGCACCTGCGCGCCGAGCCCGGTCAGCTCGGCTTCGAGCTCGGCTGCGCCGTCGGCTGCCGGGCCCCGGCGGCCGGCCAGCAGCAGGTGCCGCACGCCGTGCGCGGTCACCAGGTGCCGGGCCAGCACCGCGCCCAGGGTTCCGGTGCCTCCGGTGATGAGGACGGTGCCCGCCGGATCCCACGGCGGGGCCGGCCGGTCGACGGCGGTGGCGCGCGCCAGGCGCGGGATCGAGGCGACGCCCGCGCGGATCGCCACCTGGGGTTCGCCGGAGGCGACGGCCGCGGGCAGCGCGGCCCGCGACTCGCCGGCGTCGTCGAGGTCGACCAGCACGAGCCGGTCCGGGTGTTCCGACTGGGCGGACCGGACCAGCCCCCACACCGCGGCGGCCGCCGGGTCGCCGACCTCGCCGGGGTCGTGCACCGCGACCGCGTTCCGGGTGAGGACTACCAGGCGCGCGTCCGGCCGGTCCGCGGCGAGCCAGTCCTGCACCGCTTCGAGCACCCGGCCGGTGGCCGCCCGGGCCGCGGCCGCGTCCCCGGCGCCGGCGGGGACTTCGCAGACCTCCCAGGGGATGTCGCCGCCGGACGCCGGGAGCGGGAGCTCGGTCCAGGCGACGTGGAACAGGGAGTTCGCCGTGGCGGTCACCGGGGCGGCGGTGACCGGACGCAGCGTCAGCGACCCGATGGCCGCCACCGGCGCGCCCGCGTGGTCGGCCACCGCGAGCGCGATCCGGTCCGCGCCGAGGTGGGTCGCCCGCACCCGCAGGGCCGCCGGGCCCGAGGCGTACAGGGTGACGTCGTTCCAGGCGAAGGGCAGCAGGGTCCGGCCGTCGACCGCCTCGGCCAGGGAGGTGAAGTTCATGCTGTGCAGCGCGGCGTCGAGCAGCGCGGGGTGGATGCCGAACCCGGCCGCGCCGGCGCTCTCCGGCGGCAGGACGACCTCGGCGTAGACCTCCTCGCCGTCCTTCCACACCTTCCGCAGCCCCCGGAAGGCCGGGCCGTATTCGTAGCCGGCCTCGGCCAGCTCGTCGTAGAAGCCGGTGAGGTCCACCGGTTCCGCGGCCGGCGGCGGCCAGTCCGCCAGGTCGAACCCGGGCGCCGGTTCGGTCGCGGTCAGCGTCCCGGCGGCGTGCCGGATCCACGCGCCGTCCTGGGCGTCGTCGCGGCTGTGGACCGACACCGGACGGCGGCCCGCCGGATCCGGATCGCCGACCACGACCTGCAGCGCGACCGCGCCGGTCCCGGCGAGCACCAGCGGTGCTTCGACGATCAGCTCTTCGACGACCGGGCACCCGACCTCGTCACCGCCGCGGACGGCGAGTTCCACGAACACCGTCCCGGGGACCAGCACCACGCCGGATACGGCGTGCGCGGCCAGCCACGGGTGCGACCGCAGGGACAGCCGGCCGGTGAACAGCACGCCCTCGCCGCCCGCCAGGCTCGTCCCGGCGCCCAGCAGCGGGTGCTTCGGGGACACCAGTCCCGCAGCCGAGACGTCGCCCGACCCGGACGGGATCTCCGGCCAGAACCGCTCGCGCTGGAAGGCGTACGACGGCAACGGCACCGGCCGGCCGCCGCTGCCGGCGAAACACCCGGCCCAGTCCACGCCCACGCCGCGCACGAACAGCTCCGCCGCGCCGGACAGCACGCGCGGGAGGCCGCCGTCGTCGCGGCGCAACGTCCCGGTCACCACCGTCGGAACGGCTTCGTGCCCCGCCAGGGTGTCCTGGACGCTGGTGGTCAGCACCGGGTGCGGGCTCACCTCGACGAACGCCCGGTGGCCGGTGCCCAGCAGCGCCTCGATGGCCGGCGCGAAACCGACCTGGTGGCGGACGTTCCGGTACCAGTACCCGGCGTCCAGGTCGGTCCCGGTCACCCACTCCTGGGTGACGGTGGACCACATCGGGATCTGCCCGGCGACGCCGCGCACGCCTTCCAGGGCCGCCAGCAGCTCCTCCCGGATGGGCTCGACGTGCGCGGTGTGGGAGGCCACCCCGGCCGGGACGAGCCGGGCCCGGACGCCGTCGGCCTCGCACCGCTCCCGCAGTTCCGCCAGGGCGTCGAGGTCACCGCCCACGATCACCGACGCCGGTCCGTTGACCGCGGCGACCTCGGCCCGCCCGGCCCACGGCCGCAGCCGCTCTTCGGCCTCGTCCGCGGACAGGGAAACCGCCATGATGCCGCCCGCGCCGGTCATCCGCCGCGCCATCACCCGGCTGCGCAGCACCGCCACGCGGGCCGCGTCCGCCAGGGTCAGCACCCCCGCGACGCAGGCCGCGGCGATCTCGCCCTGGGAGTGGCCGACCACCGCGTCGGGGGTCACCCCGCACGACCGCCACACCTCGGCCAGTGCCACGGACACCGCGAACAGCACCGGCTGCACGACTTCCAGCCGGGCCAGGTCCGGCGCTCCCGGCGCGCCCCGCAGCACGTCGGTCACCGACCAGCCCAGCAGGGGCGTCAGGGCCCGGTCGCAGTCGGCGAACCGGGCGGCGAACGCCGGGGCGGTGTCGAGCAGTTCGAGGCCCATCCCCGCCCACTGCCCGCCCTGCCCGGGGAACACGAACACGACCTTGCCGTCCACGTCGGCCGGGCCGGCGGTGACGCCCACCCCCGGAGCGCCGTCGGCGAGCGCGCGCAAGCCGGCGACCGCCTCGGCGCGGCCGGCCGCGAGGACCACGCCCCGGTCCGCCAGGGCCGCCCGGGTCGTCACGAGGGACAGCCCGGCGTCCACCAGCGGGGCGTCGCCCTGCTCCAGGAACGACGCCAGCCGCGCCGCCTGCCCGCGCAGCCCCGCCGTTCCCCGGCCCGAAACGACCAGCGGCACGACTCCGGCCCGGCTGACGACACCGCCGGTGTCTTCGGTGGTCGCCACGGGCTCGGGTTCGGGGGCCTGCTCCAGGATCAGGTGGGAGTTGGTGCCGCTCAGCCCGAACGAGGACACCCCGGCCCGGCGGGGCCGGTCGCTTTCCGGCCACGGCTGTTCCTCGGTCAGCAGCCGGACCGCGCCGCTCGCCCAGTCGACCTTCGGCGTCGGCTCGTCCACGTGCAGCGTCCGCGGCAGCGTTCCGCGCCGCATGGCCTCGACCATCTTGATCACCCCGGCCACGCCGGCGGCGGTCTGGGTGTGGCCGATGTTGCTCTTCACCGAGCCCAGCCACAACGGCCGTTCCGGCGGCCGGCCCTGCCCGTACGTGGCCAGCAGCGCGTCGGCCTCGATGGGGTCGCCCAGCATGGTGCCGGTGCCGTGCGCCTCGACCACGTCGACGTCCGAAGTGGACAGTCCGGCGCTCGCCAGTGCGGCCCGGATCACCCGCTGCTGGGACGGGCCGTTCGGCGCGGTCAGGCCGTTCGACGCCCCGTCCTGGTTCACCGCCGAACCCCGGATCACGGCCAGGACCCGGTGTCCCGCCGCCCGCGCGTCCGACAGCCGCTCCAGCAGCACGAGTCCGACGCCCTCGCTGAAGCTGGTGCCGTCCGCGGCGGCCGCGAACGCCTTGCACCGGCCGTCGGGCGCCAGTCCGCGCTGCCGGCTGAAGTCGACGAACGCGCCCGGCAGCACCATCACGGCCACGCCGCCGGCCAGGGCCAGCGAGCACTCGCCCCGCCGCAGCGACTGCACCGCCAGGTGAATCGCCACCAGCGACGACGAACACGCCGTGTCCACCGTCAACGCCGGACCCTCGAACCCGAGCGAATACGCCACCCGGCCCGACGCCACGCTGCCGGCGGTGCCGGTTCCCATGTAGCCCTGGCCGGTGCCCGGCACCTTCCCGAGGAACTCGGCGTATTCGTGGTAGAACAGGCCCGCGTAGACGCCGACGGAGCTGCCCCGCAGGGAAACCGGGTCGATGCCGGCGTTTTCGAAGGTCTCCCACGAAGTTTCCAGCAGCAGCCGCTGCTGCGGGTCCATGGCCACCGCTTCGCGCGGGCTGATCCCGAAGAACGCCGCGTCGAAGTCCGCCATGTCGTGCAGGAAGGCGCTTTCCCGCACGTACGACGAGCCCTCGCGGTCCGGGTCGGGATCGCCCAGCGCGTCGAGGTCCCAGCCGCGGTCGTCCGGGAACGGGCCGACGGTGTCCACGCCGTCGGCGACCACGCGCCACAGGTCTTCGGCCGAAGCGATGCCGCCGGGGTAGCGGCAGCCGGTCCCCACGATGGCGATGGGTTCCGATTCGAGGTCCCGCAGGCGTTTCTGGGTCCGGCGGGCGTCGGCGACGACCCGTTTGAGGTAGTCGCGCAGCTTGTCGTCATCGGCCATGGCAGGAAGACTCCTCGGAAGTGGCTCGCTCGCGCCGGCCCGGCGTCGTCACGCGGTGCCGAATTCGTTGTCGATCAGCTCGAAGATCTGGTCGTCGGTCGCCAGATCGAAGTCCAGGTCCGCGTCACCGGTGTCCGCGTTCTCCCATACGGCGGTCAGCGCCCGCATCCGGGCGACGACCTGGGTGCGCACCGCCCGGTCCGCGTCCGGGGCCCGGTAGGCGGTCTCCAGCCGGTCGAGCTCGGCCAGGATCGACGGCGCGGCGCCCTCGCCGGGAACGGCGAGCCGCCCGTCGAGGAATTCCGCCACCGCGGCCGGTGTCGGGTGGTCGAACACGAGGGCCGCGGGCAGCCGCAGCCCGGTGGCGGCGGTCAGGCGGTTGCGCAGGTCGACCGCCGTCAGCGAGTCGAACCCGACGTCGCGGAACGCCTGGCCGGTCCCGATTCCGTCCACAGAGGACAGTCCGAGCACGCCCACGGCCTCGGTGCGCACCAGCTCGGTCAGCGTCCGCAGCCGGTCCGGTCCGGACAGTCCGGCGAGCAGCCGGAGCACCTCGGCCTGCGCTTCGCCCTCACCGCCGCCGGTCCGGGCGTCGTCCTCGCGCAGGGTCCGGCGCACCTGCGCCAGCTCGCCCAGCAGCGGGCTGGGCCGGCGGGCGGTGAACCCCGGGGCGAAGCGCTCCCAGTCCACGTCGGTGACCACGAGGTCGCTCCCGGCCCGCTCGACCGCCCGCGCGAGCGCGCGCAGGGCCGGTTCGACGGCCATGGTGCGCAGGCCGGTCCGGCGCAGCTGGTCCTCGACGTCGGGAGAGTCGGACGACATCCCGCCGCCGGCCCACGCGCCCCAGGCGATGGCGGTCGCCGTCAGGCCGCGAGCCCGCCGCCGCGCGGCGAGCGCGTCGAGGTAGGCGTTGGCGGCGGCATACGCGCCCTGGCCGCCGCTCCCCCAGACCGCGGCGATGGAGGAGAACAGCACGAACGCTTCCAGGGGCCGGCCGGCGAGCAGCTCGTCGAGGTTCGCCGCCCCGGCGGCCTTGCCGGCCAGCACCTCGGCGAACTCCGGCAGGGTGGTGTCCCCGACCGCGCCGGTGGTGGCGACGCCGGCCGCGTGCACGACCGCGGTCAGCTCGGCGGACACGCCGTCGAGCAGCCGCCGCAGGCTTTCGCGGTCGGCGACGTCGCATTCCGCGATGGTGACCCGCGCACCTCGCGCCTCGAGTTCGGCGGACAGCTCGGCGGCGCCGGGGGTACGGGCTCCGCGCCGGGCCGCCAGGACCAGGTGCCCGGCGCCGGCGCCGGCCAGCCACCGCGCCACCTGGGCGCCGACACCGCTGACCCCGCCCGTCACCAGCACGGTGCCGTGCGGCTGCCACGGACGGGCCGGCGGAACGTCGGCGAGCGGCGCGGGCCGCAGCCGCCGCCCGAGCAGCCCGGTGGGCCGGACCGCCAGCTGGTCCTCGTCGCCGGCCCCGCCGAGCACGCCCAGGACGTGCCGGAGCGCGGGCTCGTCCACGACGGCAGGCAGGTCGAGCAGGCCGGCCCAGCGGTCGGGGTGTTCCAGGGCCACCACCCGGCCCAGTCCCCACA
>NZ_JBSGJD010000258.1:0-13542 GCF_053605405.1 Amycolatopsis sp. NPDC003861 | reverse complement strand
GCCGACCTGGCGTCGGTCGCGGCGCCGGACGGCACCCAGGTGTTCCTCTGCGGCGACGACTGGCGGGACGACTTCACGCCCACCGGCGAAACGGCGCCCGGCGCGGGAGTCTTCGGAATCGATCACGTGGCCCTCACCCAGCCCTTCGACCACTTCGAGGAGGCGGCGCTGTTCTACCGCTCGGTGTTCGGGCTGACGCCGTCCCCGGTGGCCGAGTTCGCGGCGCCGTTCGGGCTGGTGCGCAGCCGCGCGGTGGCGGCGGGGGCGGTCCGGCTGACGCTGGACAGCGCCGTGGTCCGCCGCGGCGAGTGGGCGCCGGCCGTCCCCGAACCGCAGCACGTGGCGTTCGCCTGCACGGACGCGGTGGCGGCGGCCGCGGCCATGCGTGCGGCCGGCGCGCCCCTGCTGGAGATCCCCGGCAACTACTACGACGACCTCGATGCCCGCCTGGACCTGCCGGCCGAGCGGCTGGCCGCGCTGCGGGAGCACTCGGTGCTGTACGACCGGGACACCGGCGGCGAGTTCCTGCACTTCTACACCGCGCTGGCCGGGGCGCGGGTGTTCTTCGAGGTGGTCCAGCGGATCGGCGGGTACCGGGGTTACGGCGTGAGCAACGCGCCGGTGCGGATGGCCGCCCACCGCGCCCGCCGACACGCGGCCCCACCGGCGAAAACGCCGGCCTGAGCACCATCGCCGCCCCGGGATTTCTTTCCCGGGGCGGTTTTCGTCGTGGCCGGCGCCTGCGGGCGCGCGGAATTCCCCTGCCCCGGCGGTGAAAAACGGCCGGGACGCCTTCCTATCCGGACGACTTCTGGCGCCCGCCGCCGGTGGCCGGTGACCGCCCGGCTACTCCCCGCATGCGTTTACAACGTTCCGGCAACCGCCTTGACAGGGCCTGTGGTACGTACCACTCTAACCCCAACATTGGTCTACACCATTTGGGGCGTCCGGCCGCGGTGGCCGGGCATGGAAAGGACGGCATCGAGTGAAACGCTGGCTCAAGCTGGCGGCGGGCGCCGCCGCACTCACGCTCGCGACCGCGGGCTGCGCGGGCTCCGGTGGCTCGGACACCGCGGCCTCGTCGAGCGGCAATGCACCGCTGAGCGGGACCGTCACGGTCTGGCTGATGACCGGCTCCGCGCCGGAGACGCTGACCGGCGCGCTCAACAAGGAGTTCGAGGCCGCGCACCCCGGCGTCAAGGTCAAGTACGAGGTCCAGCAGTGGGACGGCATCCAGCAGAAGCTGACCACCGCGCTGGCCAGCGGCGCGCCGCCGGACGTCATCGAGATCGGCAACACGCAGACCGCGGCGTTCGCCGCGCAGGAAGGCGTCCTGACCGACCTGACCGCCGACAAGGACAGCTTCAACGGCGCGCAGTGGCTCAAGGGCCTCGCCGACTCGGGCAGCTACGACGGCAAGGTCTACGGCGTCCCGTTCTACGCGGCCAACCGTGAGGTCATCTACCGCAAGGACATGTTCGAGCAGGCCGGCATCACCAAGACGCCGACGTCGAACGACGAGTGGATCGACGCGATCGGCAAGCTGAAGACCAAGTTCGGCTCCGACCCCGACTTCCAGGCGCTCTACATGCCGGGCCAGAACTGGTACGCGCTGCTGTCGTTCATCTGGGACAACGGCGGGGACATCGCCAAGGCCGACGGCAAGAACTACAAGGCGAGCCTGGACACCCCCGAGGCCAAGGCCGGCCTGGAGTTCTACAAGAAGCTCGTCGACACCTCCGGCACCAAGGCGCCGAAGGACGCCGACGAGGCCAAGCCGCAGCAGGCGACCGTCTACGGCGCCGGCAAGGTGGCCATGATGATCGGCCTCCCGTGGGAGCTGGCGACCGCGGCCAAGACCGACGCGAGCCTGACCGGCAAGACCGGCGCCTTCGCGATCCCGAGCAAGAACGCGGGCCAGGCCGCCCCCGTCTTCCTGGGCGGCTCCAACCTGGCGATCCCGGCCAACAGCAAGAACGCGGCCGCGGCCAAGGAGTACATCAAGCTGCTCTCCAGCCCGAAGTACCAGAGCCAGCTCGCCGCCGCCGGCGTCGTGCCCGGCACGTCGACCGACCTCACCGGCCTGGACAAGGACCCGCTGGGCAGCGTGATGGCCAAGGCGTCGGCCAACGGCAAGGCCGTGCCGGCCAGCCCGAAGTGGGGTGACGTGGAGTCCGGCCAGAACCCGGTCAAGGACATGCTGACCGCGTACCTGACCGGCAAGAAGACGCTCGACCAGGCGACCGCCGACGCCAACGCAGCGCTCAACAAGCTCATCGGCGGATGACCGCGACCGCGAATGTGACGATGCCGGCGGGGGCCACCCCGCCGGCATCGCCGCGCGACACCCGGGTCACCAAGCGCAGGCGGGGCCGGTTCGGCGACCGGCTGCTCCCGTACCTGCTGCTGCTCCCGGCGCTGGCGGCCATCCTGGTGCTGCTCGCCTGGCCGCTGGTCCAGGTGCTCGCGATCAGCTTCCGCAAGCTCGACATCGGCCAGCTCGTCTCCGGCAAGATGATCTGGATCGGGTTCGACAACTACACGAACACGCTCTCCGACCCGGAGTTCTGGACGATCACCGTCCGGACCCTGGTGTTCACCGCCGCCATCGTGGCCGCCACCATCCTCGGCGGTCTCCTGCTCGCGGTGCTGATGCGCCACCTCGGCCCGGTCGTGCGGATCATGGTGCAGGTGACGCTGGTGCTCGCCTGGGCCACCCCGGTGATCGCCACGACCACGGTGTTCCAGTGGATCTTCGACCAGCAGTACGGCATCCTCAACAAGACGCTGGACCGGCTGGGCTTCCACGGCTTCATCGGGTTCTCGTGGTTCTCCAGCGGGCCCAGCACGCTCACCGTGATCGGACTGCTGATCGTGTGGCAGGCCGTGCCGTTCGTGACGTTCTCGCTGTACGCGGGCATCATCGGTGTCCCGCGCGAGCAGTACGAGGCCGCCGGCATCGACGGCGCCAGCGCGTGGCAGACCTTCCGCGCGGTCACCTGGCCCGCCATCCGGCCGATCACCACCATGGTGACGTTCCTGTCGGTCCTGTGGGACTTCAACGCCTTCGCCCAGATCTGGGCGATCCGCGAGGGCGGGCCCGACGGCGGGAGCACCACCCTGGCCGTCGTCCTGTACCTCAAGGGCATCGCGGGCAACCACTTCGGCGCGGCGGGCGCGATCGCGACGCTGATGCTGATCGTGCTGGCGCTCATCACCGGCCGGTACATCCAGCTGCTCGTCCGGACCCCGGAAGGTGATCTCAAGTGAGGAAATCGCTGCCGCAGCGGATCGCGCTGTCGGTCGTCGGCGTCCTGGTGGCGCTGGCCATCGTCTTCCCGACGTACTGGATGTTCGTCACGTCGCTGAGATCGCCCGGCCAGATCCTCTCGCCGAAGTACGACCTGATCCCGACGTCGTTCTCGTTCGGCAACTTCGCCACCGCGCTGGGCAAGGACAACTTCCCGACCTACCTGATGAACAGCCTGATCGTCACGGTGGGCTCGGTGCTGTGCGCGCTGGTGGCCGGCACGCTGGCGGCGATCCCGCTGTCGCGGCTGCGGTTCACCGGCCGCCGGGGCTTCCTGGTGCTGGTCATGGTGGCGCAGCTGGCGCCGGTGTCGGCCCTGTTCATCCCGCTGTTCCTGCTGATGCGGGACGCCGGGCTGCTCAACACGCTGCCGTCGCTGCTGCTGATCTACTTCGCCACCACGCTGCCGTTCACGGTCTGGATGCTCTACGGCTTCGTCAACGGGATCCCGTACGAGCTGGAGGAGGCCGCGATGATCGACGGCTGCAGCCAGACCGGCGCGTTCCGCCGGGTGACGCTGCCGCTGCTCGGGCCGGGGCTGGTCACCACCTCGGTGTTCAGCTTCATCACCGCGTGGAACGAGTACCTGTTCGCGCTGGTGTTCATCCAGGACAAGCCGAAGGAGACGCTGCCGGTGTGGCTGGCGTCGTTCCGCACCGCGTTCGCCACCGACTGGGGTGGCGTCATGGCCGCGTCGGTCATCTACGCGATCCCGGCGCTGATCTTCTTCCTGCTCGTGCAACGCAAGCTCGTGTCCGGCGCGACCGCCGGCGCGGTGAAGGGGTAGCCGTTGTCTTCGCCCGAGAAGCTCGCCGAAGCCGTCCTCCTGCCCGGGTTCGCCGGGACGACCGCCCCGGACTGGCTGCGCCGCCGGGTCGCCGACGGCCTGGGCGGGGTGGTGCTGTTCGGCCGCAACGTCGTCGACGACGAGCAGGTCGCCGCCCTCACCGCGCAATTGCGCAGCGAGCGGGACGGTGTCGTCGTCGGAATCGACGAGGAGGGCGGCGACGTCACCCGCCTCGACGTGAACACCGGGTCGTTCGTGCCGGGGCCGCTGGCCCTCGGCGCGGCCGACGACCCGGAGCTGACCACGGCGGTCGCCGCCGCGCTCGGCGAACGGCTGGCGGCCTGCGGCGTCACGGTGAACCTCGCGCCCTGCGCGGACCTCACCCTGGCCGCCGAGGACCCGATCATCGGCGTCCGGGCGTTCGGCTCCGACCCGGTGAAGGCGGCACCGCACGTCGCGGCGTACGTGACCGGCCTGCAGAAGTACGGTGTCGCGGCGTGCGCGAAGCACTTCCCGGGCCACGGCGCGGCGACCGAGGATTCGCACGTGGCGCTGCCGGTGCTGCCGCGGACCGTCGAGGAACTGCGGGAGATCGAGCTGGTCCCGTTCGCCGCGGCGATCCGCGCCGGGGTGCGCTCGGTGATGTCCGGCCACCTGGTCGTCCGCGCCTGGGGCGACGAGCCGGCCACGCTCAACCGCACCGCGCTCACCGACGTCCTGCGCGGCGAACTCGGCTTCACCGGTGCGGTGATCACCGACGCCCTGGAGATGGGGGCGGTGTCCGGCGCGTACGGGCGTCACGACGGTCTCGGCCGGTCGGCCGTGCGGGCCCTGGCGGCGGGGGCGGACGCCCTGTGCCTCGGCGGCGCGGCATTCGAAGCCGAACACCTGGACGCCTGCGTCTCGGCGATCGTGGCCGCGGTCGCGGCGGGGGAGCTGCCCCTGGAGCGGCTGGCGGAGGCGGCGGCCCGGACGGCGGCGCTGGGCACCGGCCCGGCGCCGGCGTCGGTGGGCCCGGTGGACCGGCGGCTCGGCCTGGAGGCGGCCCGCAAGGCGCTGCGGGTCCGGGGTGAGCCGCGGCTGGCGGGGCCGGCGCTGGTGGTCGACGTCCAGACCGAGCCGACCATCGCGGCCGGGCCGATGCCGTGGGGCCTCGGCGCCCACCTGGCCGAGCTCGTGCCGGGCACCCGGGCGATGACCGCGACACCGGACGACGCCGACGCGGTCCTGGCGGCGGCCCGCGGCTTCGGCAGCGTCGTCGTGGTGACGCGAGAGGCGCACCGGCACCCGCGGGTGCGGGAGCTGCTGGCCGCCTTGTCCACTGTGGACTTCATCCGGGTGGAGACCGGCGTGCCCGGGCCCGCCGACGGCGACGGCCCGCGGATCGACACGTTCAGCGGTTCCTGGGTCAGCCTTCGCGCCGCGGCCGAATATCTCGCCTGAACCGGACGAAACCCCGCTCCCGAGCGGGGTTTCGTCCGCTTTGCCGCATCTCCAGAAGTTCAGCCGCAGTTTGTACGCGGCTTGTACCGGTGGAACGCATTCTGTCCGCACACCGGAAAACTGGAGGACGGAACAATGAACATGGGGATCGTGAAGCGGCTGGCCGGGGTGGCCGGAATCGCCGCGGCGATCGTGGTCGCCGGGGCGGGCCCGGCGTTCGCGGCATCGGGCACGGTGCACACCGATTCGGGCGCGCCGCTGACCGTGCGGTCCAGCCCGAGCGCCAGTGCGAGCTCGGTCGGCAGCATCGCCGACGGCACCGCGGTGACCATCAGCTGCCAGACCAACGGATCCACGGTCGACGGCAAGTACGGCACCTCGGACATCTGGGACAAGGTGGGCGACGGCTACGTCAGCGACGCCTACGTCTACACCGGCTCCGACGGCCGGGTCGCCCCGGACTGCGCCGGCTCGACCCTGACCTGCTCCACCGCGGGCACCGGCAACCCGAAGACCTGCGCGCAGGCCGTGGCCTACGCCAAGACCCGCATCCACACGAACGACCTCGACTCCTACGAGGGCTGGTGCGACCGGATCAACGCCCAGAACTACGGCTGGTCCGCCTCGGGTTCGGAGACGGCCTACGTCCACTGGACCCAGATCC
The DNA here is from genome assembly GCF_053605405.1 of Amycolatopsis sp. NPDC003861. Taxonomy (NCBI): domain Bacteria; kingdom Bacillati; phylum Actinomycetota; class Actinomycetes; order Pseudonocardiales; family Pseudonocardiaceae; genus Amycolatopsis; species Amycolatopsis sp. NPDC003861. The sequence goes on along the minus strand of NZ_JBSGJD010000258.1, from coordinate 7,338 downwards.
CGTCGTCGTTCAAGCACCCGGGTGACTACCAGGTCCCGGCCGGCGGTCTCGCCTTCTTCAAGAGCAGCGGCGCCGGCCACACGATGATCTCGATCGGCGACGGCAAGTTCCTGTCGAACGACATCAACGGCTACGGCAGCTACACCGAGACCACGATCGCGCAGATCAAGAGCAAGTGGGGCCAGACCTACCTCGGCTGGTCGCAGCCGTGGTTCAAGGTCAACCACTGACCCCCTGACCGCGCGCGGGCCCCTGTCCACCTCTCCCGGACAGGGGCCCGATCGTGTCCCTCCACTGTGGACGTCAGGACATCGCGATCGCGGTCTTGACCCGGACCGCGGTCGAGCCCTGCAGTTCGTTGTCCGCCGGACGCGCGTCCTCGCGGTAGGGGTCGATGCTCGCGTAGACCTTGAACTGCGCCTTGCCCGCCGCGGCGTCGGCCGCGGTGTAGGTGTAGGCGAACGGGAGGACCACCTTGCGGCCCGCCGGCACCCACTGCTTGAGCTGCCCGATCTCCTGGAAGTAGCCCTGCTCGTTCAGCTTCGACAGGGAGACCACGACCGTCTCGTCGTGCCGGGTGCTCGTGACCGACACCTTGATCGGCTTGGTGTCGTCCACCCGTGCCTTGGCCGGCACCACGAAGTCCGAAAGCGCCACGTCGTGCGTCTCGACCTGCACCGTGCCGGAGCCGGATCCGGTCCGGCCGTCGGCGGTCGATCCGGTGACCTCGAGGCGGTACTCGCCGTCCGCGGCGTACCGGTGCACGATGGGCGCACCGGTGATGGGCGCCGAGCCGCCGTCGCCGAACCGCACTTCGCCGCTGACGAAGTCCCGGCCCAGGCTGTCGCCCGAAGAGGGGTACAGCGTCACATCGGTGTAGACGGACGGGTTGTTGGGGGACGCCGACACCCACGGCCGCAGCGGCGGCGCCGTCTCGAGCCGGAGCTGGAACACCGACGCGGCCTCGGCGTCGTCGGCGACGCGGATCCGGTAGGGCTGCCCGGCTTCCGCGGTGAACACGGCAGCCCGGCGGTCACCGGAGGCCACGCAGTCCACTTCGGACAGCGAGTCCGCCGTCGTGCCCCGGTACACCGTGATGCCGGGGCCCCAGTCGTACATCGCCAGCGCGCTCACCGACCGGGTCCGGTCCGGCGTGAACGCGAACCAGACGGACTGCTCCGCGCCCGGGTCGCAGCTCGGCCGCGCTTCCCCGGCCTCGGCCGAGGCGACGGTGAGATCACCGGCGTAGTCGCCGGGCACGGAAACGGGCGTGGCCGCGGCAAGGCCGTCGTTCGGTGCCGGTGGCACCGCGGTGAACTCGGCGGTCAGGTCGCCTTGGTTGTACTGCTGGGCGAACATCACGTGGTAGGTCGTCCCGGCGGTGGCGCGGAAGGTCGCGTAGCCGGGAGTGCCCCAGGCACGGCAGGCGACCGGGGTCAGCGTCCCGCGCTCACCGGTGTAGACCGCGACGAACGGCCTTTCCCCGGTGCCGGCCGGCGTCACTCGGACGAGTTCGTCCGCGGTCGCGGTGTAGTCGTACCAGACGGTCCACGTCGTGTAGGTGTTGCACGGTGCCGGGTCGTCGGCCGCCTTCGTCGCCTCCCGGACGTCCTGGGACGCCTTGAAGGGCAGAGCGGTGACGGCGGTGGCGGAGCCGAAGTCGTCGTTGGACGGGGCGGCCGCGTGGGCGACCCCGGGCAGCAGCAGCGCGGCCGTGGCGGCCGCGAGGCAGGCGAGCAGCGGTCGGAATCTCATGTGTTCCCCCTGGAAGTCAGACGGCGGCGATGCGCGTGGCGGGCGGCTTGACGGTCGTGGCGATGGAGATCGCCTCGTTGTCGGCCGGAAGGGCATCGGCCGCCGGGTACGCCAGCTGGACCTCCGCGCGGAAGGCGACCTTCCCGGACGCCGCGTCGTCCGGGGTGAAGGTGTAGGCGAACGGGAACCGCACCTTGCCGGTGGCCCGCGCGGGCACCTGCAGGGTCAGCCGGCCGACCTCGGCCCAGTAGTCCGTGGACCGCTTGGACAGCACGACGGTCACCGTCTCGGCGTACCGGGTGTTCGTCACGTCCACGTTGATCGGCTTGCTGTCTCCCTGCCGCGCCGACGCCGGGACCGTGAACTTCGAGATCCCCACGTCGTGCGTGGTCACCGTGATGGACCTGGTCACCGTCGCGGTGCCCCCGTCGGGCGAAGTCGCGTGGAGCGTGGCGGTGTAGACACCGTCGGCGGCGTAGCGGTGGTGGACGGTGTCGGTGCCCACGGGGGCCGACGTGCCGTCGCCGAAGTCCCACGTCCCGCCCAGCGGCAGGTCGATCTGCTCCCACGACGAAGCGGAGAAGCCGACGTTGTCGAACACCGTGGGGGACGACGGGTACACGTCCACGTCCGGGTTCAGCGGAGGCGTCTCCTGGAGCGTGAACCGGAAGGTGCCGTAGCCGTGGTGGGCCCCGGTGACGCGGATGGCGTAGACCGTGCCGGGGTTCGGGCGGAACATCGCCGGGCGCGAGGAGTTGTTCCGCGCGCACGCGACCTGGGTCAGGGCCGCCGGTGAGCTTCCGGAGTAGACGGTGACGGTGGCATCGGTGCCTTCGACCCGCGCGGAAAGGGACTGCGCGGGGCCGGCGGCGGGGTAGGTGTACCAAACCGACGGCTGGTCTTCGTCGTCCACACAGGTCGAGTCGGGCTCGCCGGCCTCGGCCGCGGCGACCGAGAGGTCCGGCTGGCTCGCGAACGGCAGGGCGGTCACCGGCTCGGCGTTCGCGTAAGCGTCGTTGGGCGCCGGGGCGACCGAGTCGACGGCGAACTCGAGGGCGCCACCGGGGGTGTCGATGCCGGCGACCAGGAAGGAGTACGTCGTCCCGGCCGTCGCGCGGAAAGTGATGGCCGGCCCGGTGCCGAAGTCACAGGCGTCGGCGACGTTCAGCAAACCGCCGCGTGCTCCCGTGTTCGCGGACAGGAGCGTGCGGTGGTCGCTGCCCGCGGTCGTGGCGCGCAGCAGGCCGTCCTGCGTCGCGGTGTAGCTGAACCAGACCGTGCCGGCCGCGGCGTAACCGCTGCACCAGCCGGGGTCGTCGGCGGCCTTGGTGGCCGCGCCGCTGTCCTCCTGCGCCGTGAACGGCAAGGACGTGACGACAGTGGCGTTGTCGAAGTCGTCGTTGGCCGGTGGTGCCGCCGCGTGGGCGACCCCCGGGACCACAGTGGCCAGTGCCGCGGCCACCACGGAGACCACGGCCATCCGGCCACGAGAACGTAACGGGAACAACACGGAATCCGCCCCCCTCGCGGGTTCTTCGCCCCCATGACGAAGATCCCCGCGAGGCGTATCGGCGATCACCCGATCCGCGTGACAGCCTCCGCGCAAGTTGCCCCGAATGACGTAGCGGCGGCCGGTGTCACACCTTCATGATCCGGTGCGCCGGGTCCGCCAGGTACGCCAGCAGGTTCCCGGGCCGGTACGGCGGCTGCATCTGTTCGCTGCGGTGCAGCGCGCACGAGCCCGCGAACTCGGTCGCCGGGTCCGCCCGGCCGATGACGCGGTTCGCCGAGCCGAACCACCGGAAGAACGCGTTGAGCGAATTGTGGAGTTCGCCGAGTTCGTCCCGTGCGGCCAGGTAGTCGAAGGCGTTCTCCGTGAAGGCGAGGCCGCACTGCTCGGCGCGGTCGGCCATCCACCGGAGGGCGAGGTTCGACAGGGCGGGCTGCTGGTAGCCGCCGCCGACGTCGGAATGGGCACCGGCGAACCAGACCTGTTCGCGGCGCCGGCCGTCGGCCGCTTTGGACGGTGCCCACACGGCCGGGCTGAACGACTTGCGGTGCTCGTCCACCGCCAGTGCCTGGAACGCCGCCTGCACGATCGACGTCAGCTCCATGTCGTGGAACTGCCAGCGCTTGTTCAGCAGGTGGATCAGCCGGCCGCCGCTGAGGGGGATGCCCAGCGCGCCGACGGTGTCCCAGACGCCGACGAACCGGATGGGGGTGCGGTCTTCGCGGGCGTACTTCGTGCGGAACTCGCGGGCCCGCGGGCTGTCCGGGCCGGAGCTGGCCCGGTCGCGGGCGCGGTAGAGCCCGTAGGCCTCCTCGAGCCGGCCGAGCTCGCCGGGGCGCAGGACACCGCAGTTGCGGATGAAACCGATGGTGCTGCGCGCGGTGTAGGCGCCGCGGCTGAAGCCGAAGAAGAACAGTTCGTCGCCGGGTTCGTAGTTTTCGGCGACGAAGCGGTAGGCGTTCTTCACGTTCTTCGAGAGGCCGACGCCGAAAGCGCCCCCGGTGAGGCGGTCCCACAGCTTTCCGGTGCCGACGCCTTCGTGGTAGTACACCCGCTGCGGCACACCGGCCGGATCGGTGGGCGCGACCACCTTCTGGAGCTGGCCCACATTGGTCGGAGCGGGCTGGCGGAGGGAGTTCCACGTCCCGTCGCAGCAGATCACCAGACGTTTCGCCATGCTTCCTCCCCGGGTCCGTGCCCTCGTGAGTCGCCGGTACCCGGTGCCGCGTTACGTCCAGCGGAATACCCGATCCGGTGGCCGTTTCCCGATTTCCGGATCGGTGCGCGTCCGGTGATTTCCCGCGGCCCGGAAAAGGGGTGCGCGTGAGGGTGAATCCGCGTTACGCGATAGGCGGGACCACCGACTCAAGGGGTGAGTTGTGCGCCGGACGACGGGACCCCGCGTAGGCTCGGCGAAATGGAGCCCAGGCGCGGAACCGTGGCACCGGAGCTGGACCGGTGGGCCCGCCGCGCGGAGCGGGAGGCCCGGCGGACGGTCGTCGTCCGGCTGCGGGCCGGCACCGATCCGGGGCCGGCGGCGGAGCGGCTGGCCGAGCTCGGCACGGCGGTCGCCGACCGCGGCCCGGCCTCGGTGACCGGCGAGGTCACCCCCGGTGTCCTGCACCGGATCGGGCAGGAGCCCTGGGTGCTTGCCGTCGAGCCGCCGCGGGGTCTCCGGCAGCTCGGGTGACCGGCGCGCACCTCGAGGCGTCCGGAACGGTTCCGGAGCCGGCCGGAGGCGAGGTGCTCCCATGGAAGCTCGGCGTGACACCCACTTGGACGCGCGGCTGCGCGGGGCGATGGCCGCGGCCCGGGCCGGCGGGCCGGAGGAAGGCGTCGGGGCGCGCGCCCTGGACGTCGGCGGGCTGCCGGCCGCCACCGGGGAGGTGGCCGCCCCCGCGCAGACGACGGTCAAGCTGCTGGTGCCCGCCGGTGCCGTGCCGGCCGCCGCGGCGTGGTGCGAGCAGGCCGGCGGGTCCGTGGTGTCGGCCCCGCCGGACGCGAGCGGTGACACGGTGCTGCTCGCCGACGTCCCGGTCGACCGGCTGTCCGAACTGGACCGCCAGACCTGGCTCCGCCGGGCCGAAGCCCCCAAGGAGCTGTTCGCCCGGCTCGACCAGGCCCGCGGCGCGGTCACCGGCCTCGACAGCACGCTCGGCCTCCCGGAGCACGCCGGCCTGACCGGCGCCGGCGTGCTGCTGGCGATCGTCGACAGCGGCGTCGACTACACGCACGCGGACTTCCGGCGCGGCGACGGCTCGACCCGGCTCGAGCGGTTCGTCTGGGCCCGCCACCGGCAGGGCGCGACGGCGTCGGAGTTCACCACCTTCGACACCGCGCAGATCCAGGACGCCCTCGACGGCGGCCCGGCGCTGCCGCAGGGCGACCCGGGCGGGCACGGCACCCACTGTGCGTCGATCGCGGCCGGCAACGGCCTGGCGCTGGCCGGCCGGCGGTTCCGCGGGGTGGCGCCCGAAGCGGCGTTGTACGCGATGCGCAGTGAACCGCTGCTGGACGTGCACACGATCCGGGGCATCCGGGACGCGTTCGAGCTCGCCGGCGACCGCCCCTGCGTGCTCAGCCTGAGCAGCGGGACGCACTTCGGCGCGCACGACGGCACGTCGGCGCTGGAGAACGAGATCGCCCGGGCGTCCGGGCCGGGCCGGATCATCGTGGTGGCGGCGGGCAACGAAGGCGACGACGGCATCCACGCCTCGGGCCGCCTGGTGCCGGGCCAGGACCTGGTGTTCCCGGTGCGCGTGGCGGACACCGGGTTGCTCTACTGCGACGTGTGGATCCCGCGCGGCGACGTCGTCGACGTCTGGGTGGAGGCCCCGGACGGGACGCAGTTCGCGCCGGACCCGGACGAGGTCACGACCGCGCACGGCACGTTCGTGGCCGACTTCGTGGAGAACCCGCTCAACCGCGACCAGAACCTGACCTTCCTGATGATCGACGGCCACGTCGACGACCGCTGGACGGTCCGCATCCGCCCGGTCTCGGTGGTCCACGGCGAAGTGCACGCGTGGGCGGGCACGGTGGCGGGTGGCCGGATGCTGTTCCCGGGCGCGCCGCTCGACGGCTACACGGTGGGCATCCCGGCGTGCGAAGAGCGCGCCATCTCGGTGGCGTCGTTGATCAGCCGCACCAGCTTCGAAGGCCCGAACGGCCCGTCGCCGCTGCCGGCGTTGCAGGTCGGCACGCTGTCGGCGTACTCCAGCCAGGGCCCGACCCGCATCGGCGGCTTCAAGCCGGACATCGCGGCCCCGGGCCAGGTGGTGACGGCGGCCCTGAGCAAGGGTTCGGAGTTCGCGGCGGACCCCCGCCTCGCGGCCCGCCTGCACCCGAGCGGCTGTTACCTGACGATCCAGGGGACGAGCATGGCGACGCCGTTCGTGGCGGGTCTGGTGGCGCTGATGCTGGCCCAGGAGCCGACGCTGACGCCGGAGGACGTCCAGCAACGCCTCCGCACCACGGCCCGGCGGGACGCGGCCACCGGCCCGGTCTGGAACCCCCGCTACGGCTGGGGCAAACTCGACGCGGCGACGATCCTGTCCGGGTGACGCCGGGGCGCCCGTCAGAGCGGGTGGGTCTCCAGGTACGCGGTCCACACCTTCTTCGGCACGCACATCCGCCACGCCTCCACGACCAGCTCCCGCATCTCGCCGGGGTCGATCGCCGCCAGGCGGCACCGCACCCAGCGGAAGCGCAGGTCCGACGGCTCCGGCAGCAGGAACTTGCCGGGCTCCCCGGCGATCAGGGCGTCCCGCTGCTCGCGGGGAAAGGCGAAACCCATCAGGGTCTCGTCGGCGGAGAGGGCCACGAAGACGATCTGCCCGACCCGGAACTTGATCCGGTCGCGCACCACCGCCTCGTAGGCACGCGGGAGGGTGGACGCGAACGCGCGGACGTCGTCACCGGTGACCATGCCGCCATTCTCCCGCGGAACGCGGAACCGGGGGGGGCGCGCCCCCGCCGGGGGCGGGCGGGGGGGGGGGGCGGGGCGGCGACCGCGGGAGACCCCCACAGCAAAGCATTTTGTTCGGGGTAACGTGGGGTCTGGATTAAATGGT
>NZ_JBSGJD010000257.1:0-13621 GCF_053605405.1 Amycolatopsis sp. NPDC003861 | reverse complement strand
CGCCACATTGGGTGCGTCCAACGCAACCAACGCCACATTGGGGCGCTTGGGGCCGGGCGGCGCATCAGGCGAGCGTGAAGCGCGAAGCCGCCTGCACCCCGGCCTGGAAGCGGGACACCGCGTCGAGGTTCTGCAGCATCGCGGCGATGTGCCGCCGGCAGGTCCGCACCGACATCCCCAGCCGCCGGGCGACGACCTCGTCCGTCAGGCCCTGGGCCATCAGGCGGGCGATCGTCTGCTGCATGTCGTGGGCGATTTCGCCGCTGTAGCCCTGGTCCTCGGCCGCGAACGGGGTGGCGCCGTCCCACAGCTGGTCGAACAGGCCCAGCAGGAAGCGCACCATGCCCTGGTCGCGGACGCGGCGGGCGGACAGGTCGGCGACGTCCAGCGTCACCGCCAGGGACCGGTCGAAGACCACCGCCGCCTCCGGGACGCGGCTCAGCGTGCGGATCTGCGCGCCGCGGCCCGCGAGCTGCGTCAACCGGGCGCGGGCCGCGTAGCCGGCGCGGCTGCGGTGCGGGCAGACCACCCGGACGCCGACGCCGTCGCCCAGCACCGAATAGCACGCGTCCAGCAGCTCGTCGACCAGGTCGTCGGCCGCCTCGCCCGGGTGGAGGACCACCAGTTCGTCGCGGCAGACCTCGGCCGCCAGCTTGATCAGGCCGCGGATCTCGGCGACACCCTCCAGGCGGTCGAGCGTGCCCGCGGCGCCGGCCGGGGCGCGGGTGATGCCGTCGATGCGCTCGCGCAGGCGGTCGGCCATTTCGCGGCGCTCGTACATCGCGCGCTCCAGCGGCGTCACGACGAGCTCCGCGGCCGCCGAGGGTTCCCGGGGGACGAAGCCGTCGGCGACCGCGCGCAGCAGGTGCAGCTCGACGAGCCTGGCCGCGGCCGCGTGGACCGTGTCGGCGGGCAGGCCGAGGTGCGCCGCGGCGGTGTCCACGGACGAGATCCGGCCGCAGCGCGCCGCGTAGCGGTACAGCTCGGCTTCGGGGTCGGGCTCGGGCACGGAGAACGCCCCGAGCGGCGGAAGGGTGGCCGTCGACATCGTGCCTCCAAAGGTCTCGCTTCTGGCACTTTCCACCGTCGCAGCCGGTCTTCTCGGGGCGCTCTCACGCCGCTCTCGCCCGGTGGTGGCGCGATGAGAGCGCGGTGATGGCCGGGTGATTCCGGCCGGTGGTGTCCTCGGGGGGACACGGTTGACCGCCGAAAGCGAAACAGGGTGACGAAATGCCTGACACACTCCCCATCCCGCCGGGGTTCCTCGAGATCTTGATCGCGCACCTGCCGTACGCGCTCGGGGACCGGATCGCCGAGGACGACGACCTCGCCGCGCTCGGGCTCGACTCGATGGGCGTGGTGCAGCTCGTCACCGACCTGGAGGAGACCTTCGACTTCGAGCTGCCCGACGAACTGCTCACCGAGGACACCTTCGCCACCGCGGGCAGCCTGTGGGCGGCCGTCGCGGAGTTCGTCGCCCCGGAGCCCGCCGATGTCTGAGGCGGCCGCCCCGGTGCGGCTCGACCAGCTCCTCACCCGCGGCGCGCCCGGCGACCCGGCCCTGACGTACAAGGACCGGACGCTGACCTACGCCGAGCTCGCCGACCAGGTCGCGCGCGTCGCCCACGGCCTGCACCGGCTCGGCGTCCGCCGCGGCGACCGGGTGGCGGTGTACGCGGAGAAGCGCTTGGAGACCGTGGTCGCGCTGTTCGCCGCTTCGGCCGCCGGCGCGGTGCTGGTGCCGCTGAACCCGCTGTTCAAGGGCCGGCACATCGCCCACGTCGCCACCGACTGCACCCCGAAGGTCGTGCTCACGACCGCCGAGCGGCTGGCGACGGTCCGGGAGGCCGTGCCGGGGAGCACCCCGGTCGTGGTGTTCGGGCGGCCCGAGTGGGACGCGCTGACCGCGGCCGGACCGGACGCGGTGCCCGGCGGGGTGATCGACCGGGACCCGGCCGCCATCATGTACACCTCCGGCAGCACCGGCGGCCCCAAGGGCGTCGTGCTGTCCCACCGCAACCTGCTCGCCGGCGCCGCGAGCGTGGCGGAGTACCTCGGCCACACGCGCGACGACGTCGTGCTCGCCGCCCTGCCGCTGAGCTTCGACGCCGGGTTCAGCCAGCTCACCACCGCGTTCGCCGCCGGGGCGCACGTGGTGCTCGTGAACTACCTGCTGCCCAAGGAAATCGTGCGGCTCTGCGCCCGCCACGGTGTCACCGCGCTGACCTGCGTGCCGCCGTTGTGGCTGCAGCTGGTGACGCAGGAGTGGCCCGCCGAGGCGACCGCGCGGCTGCGGTACTTCGCCAACACCGGCGGCCGCATGCCGCGCGCCACGCTGGCCAAGCTGCGCCGGATCTTCCCGGCGGCGCAACCGTTCCTGATGTACGGCCTCACCGAGGCCTTCCGCTCCACCTACCTCGACCCGGCCGAGGCCGACCGCCGTCCGGGCTCGATCGGGAAGGCCATCCCCAACGCCGAAGTCCTCGTGCTGCGCGCCGACGGCACGCCCTGCCTGCCCGGCGAGCACGGCGAGCTGGTGCACCGCGGCGCGCTCGTGGCGCTCGGCTACTGGAACGACCCCGGGCGCACGGCGGAGCGCTTCCGCCCGGTGCCGGGCCCGGACGGCTTGGTGCGCCCGGAAATCGCCGTGTGGTCCGGCGACACCGTCTACCGCGACGAGGACGGGTTCCTCTACTTCGTCGGCCGGACCGACGAGATGATCAAGACGTCGGGCTACCGCGTCAGCCCCGCCGAGGTCGAGGAGGCCGCCTACGCGACGGGCCTGGTGGGGGAGGCGGCCGCGTTCGGCGTGCCGGACCCGGTGCTGGGCCACCGGATCGTGCTGGCGGTCGCGCCCGAGGCCGACCCAGAGGCGATTTCCCGGGCGCTGGCGAAGGAACTGCCCGCGTACATGCTGCCGCGGCGGATCGAGGTGCTGCCGAAGCTGCCCCGGTCGGTCAACGGCAAGTTCGACCGCGTCGCGTTGCGCGCGGCGCTCGACGCGGTGCCCGCCGGCACCGAATGACGGCAGTTTCCTGCCACCGCGGGGGAGCGCCGCCCCGGCCGTCCTCGTGCGACAGTCCAAGAGCCGTGAATCGCAAGGAGCGATCCCTATGTTGCAAGCAATCGACCTCCGGAAACGCTATGACGAAGTGCAGGCCCTCGACGGCTTCAGCCTCGAGGTCGCCGCGGGCGAGATCGTCGGGCTGGTCGGCCACAACGGCGCCGGCAAGACCACCTTCGTCGAAATGGTGTCCGGGCTGCTGCGCCCGGACAGCGGAACCGTGCTCGTCGACGGCGAATCGCCGACGCGCGCCCGCGACCGCATCGGCATCTCCCCGCAGCACATCGCGCTCTACCGCCCCTTGACCGTGCGCGAGCACCTGGAGCTCTACGGCCGCCTGGCCGGGCTGCGCCGGGCCGCGCTGCGCTCGGCCATCGACGACCTCACCGCCGCGCTGCGGCTGGAGACCTTCCTGAACCGCACGTGCGGCCTGCTCTCGGGTGGCCAGCAGCGGCGGGCGCAGGCCGCGACGGCGCTGGTGCACCGGCCGGCGCTGCTGCTGCTCGACGAGCCGACCGCCGGTGCCGACCCCGAGACCCGTCAGGCGCTGCTCGACGTGGTCAAGCAACGAGCAGGCGAGGGAGCCGCAGTGGTTTACACCACCCACTACCTGACCGAACTGACCGACCTGCAGGCCACGATCGCGGTGGCCGCCGAAGGCCGGGTGATCGCGCGCGGTGGCGCCGACGAGCTGCTGTCGGGCCTGCCCGGCGAGGTCCGCGTGCGCACCGCCGACGAGCAGCTGGCCGTCTCGACCACCGACCCGACCGGCACGCTGCTGGAGCTGCTGCCCACGGTGACGCGGCCGGTCGAGTCCGTCGAGCTGCGCAACCCCAGCCTGGACGACCTCTACCACTCCCTGGCGGTGACCGATGTCGACGCGCACTGACTCCCTCTCCCGGGCCGGCGCCCTCGTCCGCTACAACGCGATCCTGCGCCTGCGCGACCCGTCGCAGCTGATCAGCTACCTGATCACGCCGATGATCTTCATGGTGCTGTTCCAGCCGCTGTACGTGAAGGCGCTGGGCACCGGTGCGGTCGAGGCCGTCACCGGGCAGCTGGTGATGTTCTCGGTGTTCGCGATGGCGATCGTGGGCAACGCGATCTTCGTCGAACGCGAGTGGCGCACCTGGGACCGGCTGCGCGCCAGCCGCGCGGCCCGCGCGGAGCTGCTGATCGGCAAGGCCGTCCCGGTGTTCGTCGTGCTGCTGATCCAGCAGGGCGTGCTGATCATCTACGGCTGGCTCGTCGTCGGGATGCCGTTCCCGGTGTCGCCCGGCCTGGTGTTCGGCGCGATGTGCCTGTGGGGCTTCATGCTGCTGGCCATGGGGGCCGCACTGTCCACTGTGGTCCGCAGCCGCGGCGACCTGATCGTCGCCGTCGACCTCGGCGCGATCACCATCAGCTCGCTCGGCGGCTCGCTGCTGCCGGTGTCGCTGATGCCGCCGTGGGCGCAGGCGGCCGCGCCGTTCTCCCCGGGCTACTGGGGGCTGTCGCTCATCCGCGCGGCCATGGCGGGCAACGCCGAAGCGATGCTGCGCCCGGCGTTGATCGTGCTCGCGATCGGCCTGGCCACCGGCGCCTTCGCCACCTACCGGCTGGCCCACGGCTGGGGCCGCAGCCACCTGCTCTGACCCACTGGAGGGACGGCCATGACGGAACCGGCACACGAATCGGCCGTGGCGCTCGTCGGGATGGCGGGGCGCTTCCCGGGCGCCGCCGACGTCGAGCAGCTGCGCCGCAACCTCGCGGCCGGGCTCCCCGGCCTGCGCCCGCTGACCGACGAAGAGCTCGCCGCCGCGGGCGTGGATCCGGCCACCCCGGGCCACGTCCGCGTCGGCGGGCCCGTCGCCGGCGGCGTCGAGACGTTCGACGCCGCCGCCTTCGGGCTGTCCGCGCGCGAGGCGGAAACCCTGGAACCGCACCACCGGCTCCTGCTGGAGTGCTCGTGGGAAGCCCTGGAACGGGCCGGCTACCGGCCGACGGATCCCGGGGTGCCCGTCGGGCTGTTCGCCGGCTGCGCGTTCCCCGACTACCTGACCCGCAACCTGCCGGACCTGGCCGGGGAACCGGGCGGCAAGCCCCTGCTGTCCGCGGGGGTGGAGCGCGACTCGCTGACGTCGCTCGTGTCGTACAAGCTGGGCCTGCGCGGCCCGGCGATCACCGTGCAGACGTACTGCTCGACGTCGCTGGTCGCGGTGCACCTGGCGTGCCAGAGCCTGCTGACCTACGAGTGCGACCTGGCCCTGGCCGGGGGCGCCGCGCTGCCGCTGCCGCAGACCGGCGGCCACGTTTTCGAAGAGGGCAGCATCCTCTCGCCCGACGGCCGGGTGCGCGCCCTCGACGCGGAGGCGAACGGCACGGTGATGGGCTCCGGCGCGGCGGTCGTCGCGCTGAAACGCCTGGAGGACGCCCTGGCCGACGGCGACGTCGTGCACGCGGTGCTCCTGGGCTCGGCGGTCAACAACGACGGCCGTGACCGCGCCGGCTACCCCGCGCCCGGGGTCGCCGGGCAGGCCGCGGTGGTCGACACCGCGCTGGCCGTGGCCGGGGTGAAACCCGAGACGGTGGGGTACGTCGAGTGCCACGCCGTCGGCACGCCGCTGGGCGACTCGATCGAGCTGGCCGCGCTGAACCGGGTTTTCGGGCCGGGACGGGCGGCACCGTGCGTGCTCAGCTCGGTCAAGCCCAGCATCGGGCACCTCGATCGCGCGTCCGGCGTGACGTCCCTGATCCGGGCGGCGCTGAACCTGCGTGACGGCGTCCTGCCGGGCACGGCCGGGTTCCGCACCCCCAATCCCGCGCTCGGTGACCGGTTCACCGTGCTGCCCACCGACGTCCCCTGGCCCGCGGACGGCGCGCCGCGGCGGGCGGGTGTCAGCTCGTTCGGCGTCGGCGGGACGAACGCGCACGTGGTGATGGAACAGCCTCCGCTGCGGGCACCCCGGCGCTCTCGCGGGCCACACCTGCTCACGTTTTCCGCCGGAGATCGTGCCGCCCTCGACGAGGTGACCTCGCGGCTGCGCGCGCACCTGGCCGCGCACCCGGATCTGGACCTCGCCGACGTCGCCTTCACGCTGCAGGTGTCGCGGGGTCACTTCGCGCTGCGGCGGGCGGTGGTGGTCGAGGACCTGCCGGACGCGGTGGCGGCGCTGGCCGATCCCGAGCGGTGGCTCGACGGCGGGACGCGTCGCCGTGACCCGCGGTTCCGGCTGGTCGCGGACACCGGCTCCGGCTGGGCGTCGACGGCCGAGGCGGCCCACCGCCTGCTGGCCGGGGCGGAAGTACCCGCGCCGGCGGCCACGCGCGAGGGCGCGCTGTCGGCGTTGACCGCCGGCCTGACCCGGCTGGGCATCCGGCTGGACGAGGGCGCCTCGGAAACGGTCGCCGTCGAGAGCGGGTCGTCGGCCGCGGACCTGCTCGCGGTGGTGGCCCGGCTGTGGCTCGCGGGCTGCACCGTGGACTGGGCCGCGCTGCACCGCGGCGAGGGCCGCCGGGTGGAGCTGCCGCCGTACCCGTTCCAGCGCAAGCGCTTCTGGGTCGACCCGGGGGCCGCCGCACTCCCGGTCGCGCACGTGCCGTCGTGGCGACCCGACCCGCAGCCCCTGGTCGGCTTGGAGAGCCGGCTGCGGGCGGCGGGACCGTGGCTGGTGTTCGCCGCCGATCCGGTCGGCGAGGCGCTCGCTGCCCGCATCACCCTGGCGGGGGGCGAAGTGACCACCGTGCGGCCGGGGAGCGGGTTCGAGTTCCTGGACACCGGGGACTTCGTCGTCGGCCCGGGCGACCTGCCGGCGCTGGCGCGTTCGCTGGTCGTCGTCCCGCGGACGATCGTGCACGGCTTCGCCCTGGGCGGCTCACCGGGGGAGATCGAGGTGGCGGCCGGGTTGTGGCCGGAGATGGTGACGCTGACCTCCGGCGCCGTGGGTGTCCTGGGGCCCGACTTGACCACGCCCTCGCAGGCGGGTCTCACGGCGTTGACGCCGCGGCACGTGGACGTGGGGCCGGATGCCGACCTCGACCAGGCGCTGGCGGCGGTGCTGCACGCGGAGTCCCCGCTGGCGGTACGCGGCGACCAGTCGTGGCGCCTGCACCACGAGCCGTTCGAGCCGGCCGGGCACGCCGAAGCCGAGGTGCACCACGACGTGCCGGACCTGGGCGGACGGCGGGGAATCCTGCTCGTCTCGCCGGATCCCGCCGGCCGCGTCCTGGCCGCCGAAGCCCGCGTGGCGCGGCTCGCCGGCCGCGGGCGGTGGACGACGGTGGTGTCCACTTCGGACCCCACGCCGGAGGTCCTCGCCGCGGTGGCCGCGGCCGACCAGCTGACCGAGGTGGTGCTGTCCGGGGTGCCGCTCGCCCGCCCGGTGCGGGGCGGTGCGCCGGTTCAGGCGCAGGCCCAGGTCCGCCCGCGGCCGGCACTGGGGACGCCGTTCGTGGAGCCGGAGCCGGGCCTGGAGCAGGAGGTGGCCGCCCGGTGGGCGACGGCCCTCGGGTACACCGAGATCGGCGCGGACGACAATTTCTTCGAACTGGGCGGCCGTTCCGCGGGCGCGGTCCGCATCGCGGCCCGGTGGAACCTCCCGGCGACGGCGGTCGTGGAGCTGCCCACGGTCCGGTTGCTCGCCGGCCGAATCGCCGATCTGCGTTCCTGACCCACCGAAAGGGCCCCTTCCCGCTGTTGGGAAGGGGCCCTTTCGGCGCCGGTTATCCTCGATCCATGACGAATGTCTTCGCATGGCTGGCGTTGGGCGTCTCGTGCCTTTCGTTCACCTGGCAGCTGATTTCGTGGCGCCGATCCGGTGCCCGTGTCGTCGTGCATTCCGAGCTGACGGTCGCCCCCCCGGAAGGAGATCGAGGGGAAATCCATCGCGTAGTGAGCCGCCAGGGACGCCCCGCGCACTTCCGGCGGCCCGAGGTCCGATGAGCGGCTGCGGCAGCGCATGGGTGATGGGCCCGCCGCCAGGGGTATTGGCGGCGGGCCCACCACGTTCCGGGGCCCGGCTCAGGACCAGGGGCGCAGGGCGGCCGCCAGGTGGGCCAAGGTGACCTCTTCCCGCTCCAGCACCGCGAAGTGCCCGCCCTCCAGGACGTGGCCGCGGAACGGGCGGACCGTCTGCTCCCGCCACGCCAGCACCGACTCCACGCTCGCGCGGACGTCGGCCGTGCTCGCCAGGGCCGTCACCGGGACCTCCAGCGGCGGCCCGGACACGTAGCCGTACGTGTTCTTGACCGTCAGGTCCGCGCGGATCGGCGGCAGGATGAGCCGCAGCACGCGCGGGTCGTTCAGGAACACCTCCGGCGTTCCGCCCAGCGTGCGCAGCAGCGACACGATCTCCGCGTCGCCCATGCCCGCCACGATCGGGTCGTCCGGGGTCAGCCACTGTGGCGCCGGGCAGCCCGACACCACCAGGTGCACCGGGAGGGCGGCACCGCGGCGAGAAATCTCCCGCACCAGCTCGAACCCGACCAGCGCGCCCAGGCTGTGGCCGTAGACCGCGTACGGGGAGTCGTCCGAGAGCACGAAGTCCGCCAGGTCGGCGACGTACGAAGCCATCGACGTGTGCGGGGTGTCCCGCTGGCGCGTCTCGCGGCCCGGCGGCTGGACCGGGCACACCGTCACCCCGGGCAGCCGGCCGATCCACGCGCGGAACGCCGACGCCGAGCCGCCCGCGTGCGGCAGGCAGTACAGCCGCACGTTCCCCGCGGTCACGGGGAACGGCAGCCAGCGGCTCGCCACCGCCGTCGTCACGACTCCACCTCGAGCGTCACGTACGCCGGCGGCTCCTGGATCGCGTCCAGGTCCGCCGCGAGCACCACGTGCGAGCCCTCCCGCGAGACCTCGCGGAACCCGCTGAACGCGTAGGTGATCTGCATCATCCGGTTGCGGCCGGTTTCGACGAAGTCCGCGCGCAGCCCGGCACCCGCCGCCCGGGCCAGGCCCATCACGTGGCCCAGCAGCACGGTGCCGACGCCGCGCGACATCACGCGGCACGACATCAGCATCATGTTGAGCCGCCAGTCCGGCGACCCCTTCTCCAGCAGCGCCAGGCCGATTTTGCCGTAGGAGCCGAACTTGTCGGTCAGCGACGCGACGAGCAGCACGTGCTCGTCCGACGAGCGCAGCGCGTCCAGCTCGTCGTAGGAGTACGTTCGCCCGGTCGAGTTGAGCTGGTTGGTGCGGACGGTCAGCTCCTCCGCCCGCTGCAGGTCCTCCCGCCTGGCCGGCGCGATGGTGAACCGCAGGTCCAGGCTGGCCAGGAAGTCTTCGCCGGTGCCGGCGAAGTCCGCCTCGACGTCGTCGCGGGCGAGCTGGCTGAAGTACATCCCGCGCCGCTGCGCCGACTCGTCGGTGACGAACCGCGGCGCGAACTCCGGCCGCCGCAACACCTCATCGGCCTCCAGGATGTCCACTGTGGTCACCTGCGGCAGCGCGAAGGCGACTTCGGCGCGCTCGAACTCCTGGTCGTCGACGAACGCGAAGGCGTCCAGGCCGAGGTTGAGCTTCTGCGCGATCTGGCCGATCGACGCCGACTTCGCGTTCCACGAGATGCGCGGGAACAGGAAGTACTCGTCGAGGCCGAACTCGCGCAGCTTCGCCATGGCGGCTTCGTGGTCGTTCTTGCTGGCGACCGAGTGCAGCACACCCATCGCGTCGAGCCGCTTGACGTGCTCGACCACCCACGGCCGCAGCCGGACGTCACCGTCCTCCAGCAGGACCCCGTCCCAGACGGTGTTGTCGAGGTCCCACACCACGCACTTGATCTTGCCCTGCACCGGCTTCGTGACGGTGGCCGGTTCGATGAGACTGGTCACGGTACCTGCTTCCGGTAGGCCTCGGCGGCGATGGTCATCCGCTGGATCTCGGTGCTGCCCTCGATGATCTCCATGACCTTCGAGTCCCGGTAGAACCGGGCGACGGGGTAGTCGGTGCTGCAGCCGTTGGCGCCGTGCACCTGCACGGCCTCCGACGCGTGTTTCGCGGCCGCGACCGACGCGAAGTACTT
Source organism: Amycolatopsis sp. NPDC003861 (assembly GCF_053605405.1). Classification (NCBI taxonomy): domain Bacteria; kingdom Bacillati; phylum Actinomycetota; class Actinomycetes; order Pseudonocardiales; family Pseudonocardiaceae; genus Amycolatopsis; species Amycolatopsis sp. NPDC003861. The sequence continues at coordinate 3,556 of NZ_JBSGJD010000257.1, read as the reverse complement.
CGCCACCCAGGTGGCCATGATCGTCGCCGAGTCGCCGCGGTCCTTGAGCCGGCCGGCCTCGGCCAGCAGCAGCCGGGCCGCGCGGACGTCGGTGACCATGTCCGACAGCTTCGCCTGGATCAACGGTAGGTCCTTCAGCGGCTGACCGCCCACGGTCCGCTTGCTCGTGTAGTCCGCGCACGCGTCGGCGCACGCCTGGATGATGCCCACCGACCCGGCCGCGACGCTGTAGCGGCCGAGGTCGAGCGTGCCGGTGAGAACCATGCCGGAGGCGAAGCCGCTCGGCCCGAGCAGCGCGTCGGCACCCAGCCGGACGCCGTCGAAGGAGATCGACGCCAGCATCGACGAGCGCGTCCCGAGGATGTCGTCGATCGGGGTGACCGTGACACCGGGCGCGTCCCGCGGCACGAGCAGCGCGATCGTGCTGGCCGGGCCCTTCGCGAAGACCAGGAACAGGTTCGCGCGCTGGCCGTTGGTGGTCCACTTCTTGAGGCCGTCGAGCCGCCAGCCGTCGCCGTCGGGGGTGGCGGTCGTGGTGATCGCGGCCGTGTCGCTGCCCGCGCCGGGCTCGGACAGGCAGAACGCGCCGAGGACGCGCCCGCTCGCCAGCTCCGGCCCCCACCGGTGCTGCTGCGCCTCGGTGCCGAAGCGCAGCAACGCCCAGGAGAGCATGGTGTGCACGGTCAGCAGGCTGCGGACCGACGAGCAGCCGCGGCCGACCTCCTCGTGAATCTCGCCGAGGGTGACCATGTCGAGGCCGGAGCCGCCGAGCTCGGGCGGCAGGAACGGCGCCCACAACCCGGCGTCGGCGATCTTGTCCAGGACGTCCTCGGGGATCCGCCCGGCCTTGTCCCACGCGTCGGCGAAGGGGACGACGTGCTCGTCCACGAAGGCCCGCGCGGCCTCGCGGCCGGGCGCGCGGACCGCGGTGAGTACCTCCGGCACTGGTCAGCCCACCGTCGCGGCCGGGCGGAGGCGGCCGACCAGCTCGGTCATCGCCGCCGCGGTGCGGAAGTTGTCGATCCGCAGTTCCTCGTTGGGGATGGTGACGGCGAAGGTCTTCTCCAGGTGCATCACCAGCTCCATGGCGAACAGGGAGTTGATGTAGCCGAGGGAGAAGATGTCCTCGGTTGCGGTGATCTCGGCCTGGGGGAAGCGGCCGGTGATGAAGGCGAGGATGTCGCCGGTGGTCTCGGACATGGTGGTTTCTCCTTCTGGGTAACGGGATTTCAGCTGTAGGTGTAGAAGCCGCGGCCGGACTTGCGGCCGTGCAGGCCGGCGTCGGTCATCTGCTTGAGCAGCGGGCAGGGACGGTACTTCGAGTCGGCGTAGTGCTCGTAGAGCACCTCGACGCTGTAGAGGATCGTGTCGACGCCGATCAGGTCGGCCGTCTCGAGCGGGCCCATCGGGTGGCCGAAGCAGCCGCGGAACACCTCGTCGACCGATTCGGCGGTGGCGACGCCCTCGTGCACCAGGTAGGCGGCTTCGTTGACGGTGAGCATGAGCACGCGGTTGGACACGAAGCCCGACGCGTCCTTCACGTCGACCCAGCGCTTGCCGATGCTGGTGAGCAGCTCGCGGGTGCGCAGGATGGTCTCCGGCGTGGTGTGGAAGCCGGGGATCAGCTCGACGACCGGCTTCTGCGGCACCGGGTTCATGAAGTGGACGCCGATGACGCGGCCCGGGTTCTTGCCGACCGAGGCGATCCGGGTGATCGGCACGGCCGAGGTGTTGGCGATGATCACCGTGTCCGGGCCGCAGACCTCGTCGAGCTCGGCGTGCACGGCGGCCTTGATGTCCCAGTCCTCGGTGACGTTCTCGACGAGGATTTCGGTCTTGTCCAGCGCGGCCAGGCCGACCGCGGTGGTGATCCGGGCGAGGATCTCGTCCGCGTCGAGCGCGGGCCCGCCCATGAGCCGGCTGAGCCGGCAGTTGCGCGTGATCGCGGCGCGCGCCTCCTCGAGGATCCGCTCGTCCTTATCGACCAGCACGACCTCGTGGCCGGCGGCGGCGAAGTCCTGGGCGACGCCGATGCCCATGACGCCGGCGCCCACCACTCCCGTGACTGCCATGACTGTTCCCTTTCTGCTGTGCGGAGGTTGTCGTTCAGGCCCGGCGCCGTCGGGCGGCCGCGGCTTTGATGCCGGAGCGGCGCAGCTGTCCCTGCGCCTGGGTGTCGGGTGCGGGTTCGGGGGTCTCCGGGCCGCCGGCGGCGATCTTCGCGAGCGCGGCGACGGTCGGGGCCTCGTGGATGATGTGCGGCGGCAGTTCCGCGTCCGGGAACGCGGTGCGCAGCCCCGCCAGCAGCGAGATGCCGAGCAGGGACGTGCCGCCGAGCTCGAAGAAGTTGTCGGACGCGCCGACGCGGTCCAGCCGCAGTGCCTCGCACCACGCCTCGGCCACCGCGCGCTCGGCGTCACCCTCGGGCTCCTGGAACGGCGTGACGAGCTCCGGCCGCGGGTGGCGGTCGGCCGTCGAGCCGCCGTGGGCGGCCGAGGTGACGGCGTCGACGCTGAACCGCGCCGCCACGGCGGTCACCGCGTCGAGGTCCTGGGTGGACACGACGACGTGCGGTTCGCCCGAGGCCAGGGCCCGCAGCAGCGTGCGCCAGCCCTGCTCGAAGTCGATGCCGAACTTGGCGCGGTGCTCGCGGAAGTAGGTCTGGATGTCTTCCTCGTACCCGGAAAGCCCTTCGTCCCAGGCGTTCCAGGTCCACTCGCCCCACGAGATCGACACCGTCCGGCCGCCGTGGGAGGCGGCGTAGGCGTCGAGCCAGGCGTTGCCGGCGCAGTAGTCGACCTGGCCGGGGCCACCGCCGGTGACCGAGGTGATGGAGGAGAAGAGCGCGACGAAGTCGAGGTCCAGGCCGTCGGTGGCCGCGCTGAGGGCCCGGGAGCCGGGCAGCTTCGGCGCGAGGACCTGATCGGCGTCACCCGGCTGCTTGAACTGCATCAGCCCGGTGCCCGGCACGCCCGCGGTGTGCAGGATGCCGTGCAGCGCCCCGAACCGCTCGATGGCCACGGCGACCGCGCGCCGGACGTCGGCCTCCTCGGCGACATCGCCTTCGACGACCACCACTTCACCGCCGAGCGCCTCGATTTCGCGGACGCGATCGACGCGGTCGCGGATGGTGCCGGGCACTTCGTCGGTGCCGTCGGCGATCCCGGCCCAGCGTTCGCGCGGCGGCAGGCCGCGGCGGCCGAACAGGACGAGTTTGGCGTGGCTGTCGCGGGCCAGCCGCTCGGCCATCGCCAGCCCGATCCCGCCGAGCCCGCCGGTGATCAGGTACACGCCCTGCTCGCGCAGCACGTCCTTCGCCTGCTCGATCGGTTGCGGCGCCAGGGTTTCGTAGCCGGGCAGCCAGCGCCGCGAGCCGCGCAGCGCGACCGTGCGGCCCGGCGCCGGGCGGTGCAGCTCGGCGACCACGGCGGCGGCACCGGCAGCGGCGTCGACGTCGATCAGTCGCGTCTGGACACCGGGGTACTCCATCGGGATCACCAGGTTCGGCCCGGTGAGGGTGGCCGCGTCGGGCCGGAGCTCGCCGTCGTGCAGGACC
>NZ_JBSGJD010000256.1:0-13650 GCF_053605405.1 Amycolatopsis sp. NPDC003861 | reverse complement strand
CACCGCGGCCACCGCGTCGGCGCCCGCGCGGGCCAGCGCCCAGCGCAGGGCGCCGGCCACGTTCGGGTTCGCCTCCGTCAGCACCGCCCTGGCCAGCAGCGGGACGTCCTCGACCGGGGCCAGGGCGGCCTGCTGCCGGCGACCCGGACTCGGGGAACCGAGCCCGTGCAGGAGCCCGACCACGTGCAGGACGCCGTCCCAGCCCGCGGGGTCCGAGGCGTCGATCGCCCGGAGGCGGTCGAGGAGTTCGCGCTCGCGCACCAGCCGTTCCTCGGTCCGCCGGATGAGGTCGCCGACCAGGGTGGCCGGGGTGAAGGCGGGATCGGCCAGGGCGCGGCCGATCTGCCGCAGCGACATCCCCAGCGTGCGCAGGCCTTCGACGTGGAAGATCCGGCGGATGTCCGCTTCGGAGTACTCGCGGTAGCCGCCCACGGTCCGGCCGGTCGGCCGCACCAGCCCGAGGGTGTCGTAGTGCCGCAGCATCCGCGTGCTCACCCCGGACCGGCGGGCCACCTCCCCGATCAGCACGCCGCGTCCGGCCCGAGTGCCACGACCCGTTTCGCCTCGTCGACGGCCAGGTCGAACCCGGCGTCCGGGTCCCGCACCAGCCGTTGCGTGGCCCGGGCGTGCGCCCGCACGTCCGGGTCGGCACTGGCGAGTCCCGTCGTCAGGGCGGACTCGGCCGCGTCACCGAGTGCGGCGAGAGCCCGGCTCAGGCTCAGCCGCACGGCCCGGTCGCCGCGGCCGAGCTGACGCGCCAGTTCCCGGGCCAGGCCCGGCCAGTCGCCGGGTGGCGCGAGCACGACAGCGGCACGCCAAGCGCTTCGCGCGACTTCGTCGTCGGGGTCGTGCAGCAGCGACGGCGTGATCGCGGGCCACACCGTCCGGTCGCCGATCTTGGACAGCGTGTGCAGGGCCTGGCTGCGGGCCTGCGCCCGTCCGGACCGCAGTTCCGCGACGAGCTTGGGCACGGTGAGGTCCGCCGGGAGGCGGGTCAGCGCCCAGGTGAGCATGTCGCGCACGTAGAAGTCCGGCTCGACCGCGCAGCGGGCCACGAGCGCGTCGGCGAGCCCGGGGTCGGCCCGGGTGCCGGCCGCCAGCGCGGCCTGGAGCCGGGCCGACGAGTTGCCGGCGGCCAGCTGTGTGTCCACTACGTGTTCCAAGGGAACCACCTCCTCCCGGCAGTGAAGACCTTGTCACAGTGTGAAGGTCAAGGGCGACGCCCTCTAGGATCGGGCCCCGTGATCGCCGAGCTGCCGTTGGACCAGGTCAGGACGTTGCTCGCGGTGGTCGACGCCGGGACGTTCGACGCCGCCGCGGCCGTGCTGCACGTGACGCCCTCGGCCGTGAGCCAGCGGGTCAAGGCCCTGGAACAGCGGACCGGGAGCGTGCTGGTGACCCGCACGAAACCGGTGCGCGTCACCGACTCGGGGCAGGTGGTGGTCCGGTTCGCGCGGCGGCTCGCGGCCCTCGAGCGGGACGCGCGAGCCGAGCTGGGCATGAGCGGCGAGCCGGTCCGCGTGCCGATCGCGGTCAACGCCGACTCGCTGTCGACGTGGTTTCTGCCGGCGCTGGCGGGGGTGGTCGCCGACCCGCCGATCTGCTTCGAGTTGCACCGCGAGGACCAGGAACACACCACGACGTTGCTGCGGGAGGGCCGGGTGATGGCCGCGGTGACGTCCTCGGTCGCGCCGGTGCAGGGCTGTTCGGTGCGCCCGCTCGGCGCCCTGCGCTACCTGCCGCTGGCCAGCCCGGCGTTCGCGGCGCGCTGGATGACCGGCGCGCTGCGGGCCGACCTGACGGCGGCGCCCGTCGTGCTGTTCGACGACCACGACGACCTCCAGGACGCGTTCGTGCGCCTCCTCGGCGGCGAGGGTGCGAGCCCGCTGCGGCACTACGTCCCGGCGTCGGAGATGGTGGTCGCGGCGGTGGAGGCCGGGCTCGGCTGGGGCATGGTGCCGGAGGTGCAGGCGGCACCCGGGCTGCGGGCGGGCGCATTGGTGCCGCTGGTGCGGGATCGGCCGGTGGACGTGCCGCTCTACTGGCAGCAGTGGAAACTGGACCTGCCCGCACTGTCCACAGTGGCCGAAGCGGTCGCGGCCGCGGCGGCTTCTTCGTTGCGTGGCCCTGGGTCTTGAGGTTTCGGGCCGGCCTGGGGTGTTGGGCGGTGACGCGGGGTGGAGCGGCGCGGGTGAGGCGGGCTTGGGCGGCGCGGGGTGGCGCGGCGCGGGTGGGGCGGGGTTGCGCGGGCTTGGGCGGGCCGCCGCGGCGCGGTTGGGGCGGGCTTGCGTGGGTCTAAGTAGGTCGGCGCGGCGCGGCGCGGGCGGGGCTGGCTTGCGCGGCGCGGGGTGGCGCGGCCCTGGTTCCCGGCTCTTCGGGCCTGAGTCGTTCGGCGGCGGCGCGGGTCGGTGGGGCGGGAGCAGTCTGGCGCGGCGGGGTGGCCGTCGCGGGTGGGGCGGGCCGGTTTCCGGCTCAGGCCGGCATCAGGCGTTCGGCGGCGACGCCGGTCGGCGGGTCGGCGGGGTGGGGGAAAGCCGGCACCGAGACCGAGCGGCCGACGATGGTGGCGAGCTGGGCGCGTGAGCACAGTGCGAGCTTCTTGAAGATGCGCGCCAAATAAGTCTCCACCGTCTTGTGGCTCAGGCCGAGGGTGCGGGCGATCTGCTGGTTCGTCCGGCCGTCGCTGACCAAGCGGGAGATCTCGCGCTCGCGGCCGCTCAGCTGGGCCAGCTCCGAGGGCAGGTCCGCGTCGGCCGGCGTGTCCGGGCCGCTGTCGCGGGGTGGGCCGTCGGGCTCCGGGTGCCGGTTGTCGTCGAGGTGCTCGAGCAGGGTGGTGAGGCTGCCGAGGACGTAGCGGTGCCCGAACCGGGTGGCGATGGCGAGGGCCCGGTGGAGGTGCCGGCCGGCCAGGTCGTCGCGGGCGAGGGCGTGTTCTGCGCGGGCCAGCCAGTAGAGCGGGGTGACGTCGGGGGTCAGGTCCGCGTCGGACACGTTGGCCATCAGCGTCCTGGCCTTGAGCAGCTGGTCCTCGGCGGCCCGGCCGGCGGGGTCGGTCAGGGTGGCCAGGGCCAGCAGCAGGGCGCGCGGGCCCGCGTCGGCCGTCGGGTCGAGGTGGTCGGCCAGCGGGCCGGGGCCCGGCACGCCCTTCACGGACGAGAGGATCGCCAGGTCGGGGCCGGCGGTGGGGTGGCGGGTGCCGACCGTGGTGGCGAGCAGGTCCGCGACCAGCCGCGCCTGGGTGCGGTGATCGCCGGGGTCGACGACCCGCAGCCCGATGCGGAGCACGTCGGCCGCGGCTTCGCGGTGGCCGTCCAGGTGCAGCGCCCGCGCGGCCCACAGCGCCGTCTCCGGGCCGTGCGCCACCTGGTCGAACAGGACGCGGGCGTCGGCGGTGCGGCCGGTGACCACCAGCGCGATGGCCAGCAGCGAGACGTGGTCGGCGCACACCGGGCCGCGGGCGTCCAGGGCCCGGCGCAGCCAACCGGCGGCGTCGGCCGGACGCTCCCAGCGCACCTCGCGGGCGGCCTCGACCAGGATTCCGGCCGCGTCATTCTCCTCGACCAGCGTGCAGTTCGCCAGGTGGTGGGCGATCTCGGGCGCGGGCGCGTCCCGCTCGCGCAGCGCCGCGGCGGCCCGGGCGTGCGCGCCGAGCCGCCACGCCGCCCCGGCGGCCTGGTGCGCGGTCGCGCGCAGCAGCGCGTTGCGGAACCGGAAGGTGCCGGTGCGGCCCTCCACGCGCAGGATGTCGTGCGCGACGAGCTCGTCGACGGCGGCTCTGGTCGGGCCCTCGCCGCCGTCCACCACCGTTGCCAGCAGACCGGTGTCGAATGATTCGTGCATCAGGGCCGCCGCGTGCGCGACGGTCCAGGTGAACGGGCCCAGCGTCCGGAACTCCCGCAGCGGCGACACCGGCAGTCCCGGCCCGCCGGGCCGGTCCGGCGTGTCCTCCGCCGCGGCCAAGGCACGCAGTAGGCCCGGGTTGCCGTCCGCGGCGTCCAGCAGGGCGCCGCGGCGGACGGCGGGCAGGCCGGGCGGCAGGAGCGTGCCGAGGTAGTCCTCGGGCAGCGCGGGCAGCGTGATGTGCGCGACGCGGGTGCCGTCGAGCGCGGCCAGCAGGTCGCCGGCCGTCTGCCGGGGGCGCAGCGCGGTCACCAGCAGGACCGGCGCGTCCGGCGGGTGCCGGAGCAGGTGGGTGAACAGGTCGACCGACGCCGGGTCGGCCCACTGCAGGTCGTCGACCACCAGCAGCAGCGGTGCGCCGGCGCTGAGCCGTTCGAGCAGGGCGCGCACGGCGTGGAAGAGGTGCCGCAGCTCCGACGGATCGGTCGGCACGGCCGCGTCGGGCGCGTACTGGGCCAGCGCCGGGTAGACGCCGGCCAGCCAGGAGATGTGGTACTTGGGGAAGCCGTCGAGCAGCGCCGGGTGCCGCGTGGTCAGCAGATCGTCGAGGGCGTCGGAGAAAACGCCGAAGGGCAGCGAACCGGGCAGGGGACCCGCCGCACCGCAAGCGACGTCCCAGCCGCGGGTTTTCGCGTGACCGGCGAGCGCGGCGAGCAGTTCGGACTTCCCGCTCCACGGGTCACCGCTGACCCGCACCGCCCGGACGCCGGGTTCCACGCCGTCCACGATGCCGGTGAGCCGGGCCAGTTCGGCCTCGCGGCCCCGTGCGTCGAACCGCCAGGGAGCGGCGGTACGCGGCCGGGGGACTCGGGGCACTGGTCCGGTGGAGGCGGACGGGGGCACGTCGTTGTGCCCGTGAATCGATGGCATACCTTGATCCCCCAGGATGTCGGTGTCCTCCCGATCGACGCGGCTCGATGGCCTGCGACCGTCATCCACTTGTATCACAGAATCCGCCGGGTGTCGTTGGTGTCCACTGTGGACTACCAACGTTGGTAGTCGTCAGGGCAGCGGGGCGTCGAAGCGCTCCCGCAGAGGAACCGCTCGAGCCCGGTCTCCGGTGCGCCGTTCGCTTCGGGCGTGCCCGAAACTCCGGCCGCGGGGAGCGCTTTCCGGTCGAGCTTTCCGTTGCGGGTCAACGGGAAAGCGTCAAGGGCGACAATTCGGGCCGGCACCAGGAACTCCGAGACGCGTTCGCGCAGCCAGTCGCGCAGCGCCGTGCCGGGCACACCGTCGCGGGAGAACACGACGTAGGCGGCGAGCCGGGTGCTCCCGCCGGCTCCCGGTTCCGGCACCGCCACGGCGGCGACCTCGGCGGGTTCGACCCGGTAGCCGTTGATCTTGACCTGGTCGTCGGCGCGGCCGAGGAAGTCGAGCGAGCCGTCCGGCCGCCAGCGGGCCAGATCCCCGGTGCGGTACTGGCGTTCCCCGCCCGCGGCCGGGGTGAACGCGGCCGCGGTGGCGGCGGGACGGCCGAGGCAGCCGTGGGCCAGGCCGTCGCCGAGGGTGTGGAGGTCACCCACGACACCCGGCGGCACCGGTCTGCCGAGCCGGTCGAGCACCCGGACCCGCGTGCCCCGGATCGGCCGTCCGATCGGCAGCGGGCCGTCGCCGGGGGGGAGCGGTGAAGGTGGTGTTCTCGGTGGGGCCGTAGCCGTTGGTGAAGACGAGGTCCGGGTGCGCGGCGAGCAGGCGGCGGACGGCGTCGGGGGAGCTGACGTCGCCGCCGGCGATCAGGTAACGCACCCCGGCGAGGCGGTCGAGGTGGTGGCCGGCCGGCTGGTGGACCAGCCCGGCGGTCAGCCAGAGGACGGTGACTCCCCGGGCCGCCACGACGGCCGGGCCAGACGTCGATCAGCCTCCTGATCGACGGCCAGGTCGTCCGCACCGCCACCGGGGCCGACACCGGCGTGCTCAAGCCGGTCGACTGGGACATCGGCGCCCTGCAGGGGCGGAGCGCGCAGGTCCGGGTGGCCGACCAGGCGACCGGCGCGTGGGGCACCTGATGGTCGACCAGCTGCTGCTGAGCGACTGAGCCGACCGGCCTCGTGCAGTGGTCCTTGATCCTTCCTTGAGCGCCGGTCCACACGCTGGCGGCCATCGGAAGCAGGACTTGTGCGACTGGGGAGCGAAGTGGGATTCGAGCGCGAACACCGCCCGGCGGAACCGGTGACCGAGGTGCTGCTGGCCGAGCAGTGGCCGCTGAACCGGGCCGAAACGAGACGGAAGCTGGAGCAGGACCCGGCGCTGCACGTGTCGGCGGAGGTCGAGTCGCTCGCCTCGCTCAGAGCCGTGGTGCGCGCGGTGTCGCCGTCGGTCGTCGTCCTCGCCGTCGACCTGCTCGGCCGAGCCGACGAAGCCGCGCTGACCGACCTCGCCGTGCCGGTGCTGCTCATCGGCGACTCGGCGGACGGCGACCGCGTGGCCCGGCTGCTCTCGTCGCGCGTGCGGGGGTTCGTGTGCCGCTCGAGCGGCGCGCACGAAGTGGCGGCCGCCGCGCGCGTGGTGGCCGCCGGGCACGCCAGCCTGCCGCCCGCGGTCGCCGGGAAGCTGCTCGACACGCTCGTGCGCGACCGGCCGCGGCCGGCCGTGTTCGACCAGCTCACCCAGCGGGAACGGGACGTCCTGCAGTACATCTCGCAGGGGATGACGACGGCCGAGATCGCGGCCGCCATGGTCGTGCAGACCAGCACGATCAAGTCGCACATCTACCACCTGCTGCAGAAGCTGCGGGTCCGGGACCGCACGCAGGCGGTCGCGCTGGCCTACCGGTCGGGCATCGTGCACCTGCCCGTGCAGCGGTTCGCCGACCAGGGGGACGCCCGGCTGACGTCGGCGTGAGAAAGCGTTTTCGATGGCCGGGCACCTCGGTGTCCGGCCATCTCATTCGTTTGGCGGAGAACGAGACAGGGGACATCTCAGACTGTCGGCTGAAGCGGCGCGTGACGGCTCTGCCGTAGTTTTCATCGGAGTCGGCCGGAAAATCGTCACGAGGAGCATGATGGCCAGCCTGATCTCCGTCGAAGAATGCGAATCCCTGACAGTCAAGCAATTGCAGGGCCTTTACCGGGACCACGTGAGCCGCTCCCAGGTCTCGCTGCTGTCCACGTTCGGTTTCGGCAAACGGCTCGTGGAAAGCGCGGACGGGGTGTGGATCACGACCCGGGACGGTGAGCGCATCCTCGACTTCACCGGCGCGGTCGGCGTCCTCAACCACGGCCACAACCACCCGCGCATCCTCGCGGCGAGAAAGCGGTTCCAGGACCTGCACCGGATGGAGGTGCACAAAGCGTTCTTTTCGCCGTATGTCGCCGCGCTCAGCCACAATGTCGCGCAAGTCCTGCCGGGTGACCTGAACATCTCCTACTTCCCCAATTCCGGGGCCGAAGCCAACGAAGGCGCGGTCAAACTCGCTTACAAGTACCACGAGGGCAAGCGGAACACGATCCTGCGCTCGGAAATCAGCTTCCACGGCAAGCTGCTGGCCACCGGAAGCCTGACCGGCTCCCGGGAGAACAGCTTCGAGTTCCCCGGCATCCCGAACGTCTCCTACCCGTTCGGGGACGTCGAAGCCGTCCGCGAACTGGTGGCCACGCACCGCCGGGCCGACGGGACCTCCGACGTCTACGCGCTCCTCGTCGAGCCGTTCAGCGCCTCCACCATGCGGCACTGGAGCGAAGAAGCCCTGCGCGAACTGCGCGAGCTCTGCACCGCGGAAGACATCGTGCTGATCTTCGACGAGATCTACACCGGCTGGGGCAAGACCGGCAGCCTCTTCTACTTCATGCGCCACGAAGGCCTGGTGCCCGACATCCTGACCTACTCGAAGTCCTTCGGCGGCGGCAAGGCGTCGATCTCCGGCTACACCGTGCGCGAGCCGCTGTTCCGCCAGGCCTACGACCGGCTCGGCGACGTCATCCTGCACACCACCACCTACTACGGCTTCGGCGAAGAGACCGCGACCGCCATCGAGGCCGTCAACATCGTGGTGGAGGAGGACTTTCCGCGCCGGGCGCGCGAGATCGAAGCGGTGCTCGGCACCGGCCTGGAACGGCTGCAGAAGGAGTTCCCCGACACGATCACGCGGGTGACCGGCACCGGCTCGCTGTTCGGCGTCTTCCTCGACAACGGGCCCGCCATCCTCAGCATGGCCGCCCGGCTCGCGCCGTCCGGGTTCGCCAAGGACCCGAAGTTCCGCACGAAGCTCGTGACCAGCGCGGTGATCAGCGAGCTCTACCGCGAGCACGGGATCCTGACGTACTTCAGCCCCAACGGCGACACGCCACTGGTGGTCGCGCCGTCGCTGGTGGTCGGCCGCGAGGAGATCGAGCTGTTCCTCGACGCGCTGGGCAAGACCCTCGCCAAGGGCCTGCCGCGGCTGCTCGGCAAGTTCGTCAAGGACCGCGTGAGGGCCCAGTGGTGACCCGGGTCCTGGTCACCGGCAGCAGCGGGATGCTGGGCGGCAACCTCGTCCGGCGGCTGCGGGCCGACGGCGCCGAGGTCGTCGGCCTGGACCTCAACCCGCCGCGGGAAGCCCGGGCCGGGGTCACCGAGGTCCGCGGCGACATCCGCGATGCCGCGCTGCTCGACCGGACCGTCGCCGGCGTCGACGCCGTCGTGCACTGCGCGGCCGCGCTGCCCAGCTACCGCGACGACGAGATCCGCTCGGTGATCGTCGACGGCACCCGCAACGTGCTGCGGGCGAGCCGGGACCGCGCGGTGCCGCGGGTGGTGCACATCTCCTCGACCGCCGTCTACGGCCTGCCGGACGTCGTCCCGACGCCCGAGTCGTACCCGCGCCGCCCGGTCGATTCCTACAGCCGGGCCAAGGCGGCGGCCGAGGAGGTCTGCGAAGCCTTCCGCAGCGACGGGCTGTGCGTGGCGATGCTGCGGCCCAAGACGTTCCTCGGGCCGGGCCGGATGGGCCTGTTCGCCATGCTGTTCGAGTGGGCCGCCGAAGGCCACAACTTCCCCGTCCTCGGCCGCGGTGACGTGCGGATCCAGATGTTCGGCGTCGACGACCTCGTCGACGCGGTCGTCACCACCCTCGGCGCGGACGCGGCGGTCGCCAACGACACCTACAACCTCGGCGCCGCCGACTTCGGCACGATCCGCGAGGACTTCCAGTGCGTGCTCGACGCGGCCGGCCACGGCAAGCGGGTCGTGTCGCTGCCGGCCCGGCCGGCGCTGGCCGTGCTCCGGACGCTGCAGCGGTACAAGATGTCGCCGGTCTACGGCCGGTTGCTGCACAAGCTGATGGCCGACTCCTACGTCAGCATCGACAAGGCCCGCGAGCACCTCGGGTTCGTCCCGCGGGTGTCCAACCGGCAGGCCATCCTGGACACCTACCGCTGGTGGTGCACCCAGCGCCGGCCGTCCCGCAAGCCGTCCGCCGACACCGGCCGCACCTCGCGCGACCCGTGGAACCAGGGCGCGCTGAGCCTGGTGAAGGCCCTGTTCTGACGTGCTCGCCTCGCACGCCCACCCCGGACGGATCGACGGAGAACTCCCATGATCGAGCGGACCCCGCTGGTATCGGTGATCATCCCCAACTACAACTACGAACGCTCCCTGCGGCTCTGCCTGGCCGCGCTGGCCGAGCAGGCGTACCCGCGCCTGGAGGTGATCGTCGTCGACGACGGCAGCACCGACGACTCGGTCGCGGTGGCGCAGTCCTTCGGCGCCAAGGTGGTGCACACGCCGGTCAACATGGGCTGCGCCGGCGCCCGGAACGTCGGCGCGGAGGCCGCGACCGGGGAGGTGTTCTTCTTCCTCGACTCCGACGTCGGCCTCGCGCCGGACGCGGTCCTGAACGCGGTCACCCTGCTGCGGTCCGACGAGCGGATCGGCGCGGTGTGCGGCATCTACGACGCCGACCCGTTGATCGACGACGGCGCCGTCGAGCGCTACCGCAGCCTCCAGCTGCACTACGTCCAGGTCGCCTGCGAGGGCCCGATCTCCGGGATCTACCCGGCGATGATGGCCATGCGGGCCGAGGTGTTCGCCGCGGTCGGGCCGTTCAACGCGAAGTTGCGGCACACCGAGGACGCCGACTACGGTGCGCGGCTGGGCCGGGACTACGAACTCCGGCTCACCTCCGCGGTCCGCGGCCGGCACGACCACGACGACAAGCTGAAGGTGCTGTTGAGCAAGGTGTTCACCCGGTCGCTGCTGCGGGTGCCGCTGTTCGCGGGCGGCCAGAAGCTCGGCAAGGGGCCGGAGTCGCCCGCCCGCGCGGCCGGCAGCCTGGCCGCGCTGGGCGCGGTCCTGACCCTGCCGCTGCCGGCACTGGCCGGACCACTGTGGACGGTCGTGCCGGCCGGCCTGCTGCTGGGGTCGATCGCCGCCGACGGGGCGATGTACCGGTTCGTCGCGCGCCGCCGCGGCCTCGGCTTCGGGCTCTTCTTCATCGGTACCAACCTGGTCTCCAACGTCGCCATCGCGGCCGGGGTGCTGACCGGCGCGGCGCAGTGGGTGCTGTCCCCGCGGTTCCGGCGGATCTACGACGAGGCACCGGCATGACGGCCGAGACCCTGGAAGAGCCGGAGCAGCCGCTCCCGCCGCGGCCGGTCCGGTGGTGCGCCGCGACCCGGGTGCTGGTCGGGCTCGCCGCGGCCTGGCTGCTGTTCACCGTGGCCTACGTGCTGTTCACCGGCGAGGGGTGGGTGTGGCTGCTGCCCGGCCTGCTGCCACCGCTGGCTTTCCTGGTCTGCCCGGCACTGGTCGCGCTCGGCCTCGCGGTGCCGCGGTTGTTGCGAAGGCGGGTGCCGAAGACGGCGTTCCGGCTGGTGCTGGTGCTGGCCGTGGCCGCGCTGGTGGCCGGCGCGGGCCGCAGCGGGGTCAACGTGGCGGCGATCGGCGGCGAGGAAGCGGCGCCGGCCGGCGCCCCCACCGTCGTCGCCTGGAACACCGAGTACTGGGACCAGACCGACGACCCGGCCCGGTTCTACGCCTACCTGCACGCCCACCCGGCCGACATCTACCTGCTGCAGGAATACGTCGACCAGGTCGGGACCGACGGCGCCCGCGACGCGGACGACCTCGCCCGGCTGCGCGCGGAGTTCCCGGGCTACCACCTCGTGGCGCGGGGCGAGCTGCTGACGTTGTCGCGCTACCCGGTGCTCGCCCAGCCGCGGGTGGGCCCGGACCGCGGCCTGCCCGAGGGAGCGTCCTACCTCGACGTGTTCGAAAGCGCGAAGGTGCTGCGGACCGACCTGCAGGTGGGTTCGTCGGTCCTGACCGTGTACAACGTGCACCTGCCGGTGCAGGTCGACGTCACCCGGAATCCGCTGAGCCAGGGCTTCTACAGCTACGTCCACACGCGCGACGGCCTGCGCAAGGCCCAGCTGGCCGGGCTCGCCGAGGACGTCGCCGCGAACCCGAACCCGCTGCTCGTCGCGGGCGACTTCAACACCAGCCCGGCGATGGGCGACCTCGACGGCCTGCGGGACACGCTCGTGGACGCCGGCCGGGCGAGCTCGTCGCTCTACCCGGGCTCCTGGCCGGCGTCGGCGCCGCTGTGGCGGCTGGACTGGACGTTGACCACGCTGGGCGTCCGGGTGCACGACTACGGGTTCGACGACCCGGCCGGACTGTCGGACCACGACCTGCAGCGGACCCGGATCTCGCTGGCCGGTGGGCGGTGACCCGGCGCAAGGTCTTCGCCGTGGTGCGGGCCGGCCTCTACGTGGCGGTGCTCGGGTTCCTGGGGTACCAGCTGTTCACCCACCGCGGCGACGTCGCCGGAGTCGTGACGTCGCTGGGCTGGGGCCGGTTCGCCGCCGCGGTCGCGATCGCGGCGGCGGGCGCGTGGCTGGGCATGGCGGGGTGGCGGGCGCTGCTCACGGCGTTCGGCTGCCGGCTGGCGACACCGGTCGCGGCGAAGGTGTACTTCGTCGCCGGGCTGGGCCGCTACCTGCCCGGTGGGTTGTGGCCCGCGGTCGCGCACGCCGATCTCGCGCGCAAGCTGCGTGAACCGCCCGGATTGCTGGCCAGCGCGTTCCTCGCGAGCGTGCTCGTGTCCACGGTCGCCGGCCTCGCGGTCGGCTTGGTGGCGGTGCCCGCGCTGGCCGCGGTCCAGCCGGTGTGGTGGGTGGTCGTGCCGATGTTCGCGGGCGGCTTGCTGGTCATCGGCGCCCCGCAGCTGACCCGGCTGGCCGCCGCGATCGTCCGGCGCCGCACGGGAAAGACCGTGACGCTCCCCGGGCCGCGCGCGGTCTTCGGCGCGTTGGGCCTGATGGCGGCCGGGTGGCTGCTCGCCGGGTTGCACCTGGTCGTGCTCACGCAGGGGCTGCCGGCGGGCGGGCTGCCCGGGGCGGCGGTGCTCGCCGGCGGGTTCGCGCTCGCGTCGGTCGCCGGCGTGCTGGTGGTCGTGCTGCCCGCCGGGCTCGGGGCGCGGGAGGCCGTGCTGGGGCTGGCGCTGACCGCCGCGCTCCCCGGGCCGTCGACGTCCGCCGTCGTGGCGGTCGTCGCGATGAGCCGGCTCGTGGTGACCGCCGCGGACCTGCTCGCCGCCGGGGTCTCGGCGTTCGTGCGCCTTGCGCCCGCTTCCGCAGGTGTCGCACCGTCGGCGGTGGACTGACCCGGATGGCGGAATGCCGGCCCGGCATTCCGCCATCCGTATGCCCACCCCGTGACGCTCGGCATCGGCCGGTCGAATCCGCGTTGAATCGGGGCGCCCACCACGAGATCCGCTCGGTGATTGTGTCGAATCCGCTGGTTTTCACAGTTTCCGGCCGTTTCGCCGATTTCGATTAATCGCGTTTGGTGGGAGGTGGACGGTGTACAATACGGGTTCGGGGGTTGTTGACGGACGGGCGCTCCGGGGATGCGCTCCGAATGTGTCCGGCAATTCGGAAGACAACTCTTCCGCATTCGATGTGCAGAACATTTTCCTGCGAAGGAGAAAACATGGGGGACCGCACCACCATCACGATCCTGGGCAACTTGTCCATCCGTGGGCGACATCGCAGCGAAGCCGCGCCCAGCGCACCCAAAGAACGTGAAGTGCTCGCCCTTCTGCTGTTCAACTACGCGCGCGTCGTCCCGGTGCACCAGCTGATCGACGAACTGTGGCCGGCCGAGCCGCCCCGGCGGGCGCGCACCGCGCTGCAGACCTACATCCTCAACCTGCGCCGCCGGCTCGCCCGCGAGCTGCACCTGCCGCCCGCCCACGTGCGCACCGAGGTGCTGGTGACGCGCAGCGAGGGCTACCGGTTCCAGCTCGCGGACTGCTTCTTCGACCTCCACGAATACCTCGGCCTGGCCACCGCGGGCGAGCGCGCCGCGGCCGGCGGCGACGACGAGCGGGCCGTCGAACTGCTGCGGCGGGCGGAAAAGCTGTGGACCGGCCCGGTGCTGCCGGAGATCGACCACGGGCTGCCGCTCAGATCGGAGATCACCCGGCTGGAGCAGCGCCGGGTGGCCGCCCGGGAACTGCGGATCGAAAGCGAGCTGCGCCTGGGCCGGCACCGGGAGCTGGTCAGTGAACTGTCGATGCTCGTGCACCAGCACCCGTACCACGAGCGTTTCCACGAGTACCTGATGTTCTCGCTGCACCGCGTGGACCGGCGGGTGGAAGCGCTGGAGGTCTTCGAGCGCCTGCGGCACGCGCTGCACGGAGAACTGGGCCTGGAGCCGTCCGAGCGGGTGCAGAACCTCCGCCGGGGCATCCTCGGTTCGGACGAGGTGGCGCTCGCGCTCACCTGATCGCCACCCGGTCGTGAGTGGCAAAGCGGGTTAGAACCCGCT
>NZ_JBSGJD010000255.1:0-13657 GCF_053605405.1 Amycolatopsis sp. NPDC003861 | reverse complement strand
GACGGGTGAACTCCCGCAGCCCGCCGCGGACGGCGGACGGCACGACGGCGGCGCGCCGCCGCACCGGCGACCCGGAAACCACCAGGGCCCGGCTGCGCCGGGGCTTGGCGGCGAAGCGGGCGTCGGGTGCGGCGAAGGTGCTCGGCATGTCCACCACCCGCCGCGCGGCGGTGGTGGCGATCGTGGTGTGCGCGCTGGCGTTCACCATCGCCGTGCCCCTGCGCACGTACCTCTCCCAGCGGACCGAGGTCCGCGAACAGCAGGCCCAGCAGGCCCAGCTGCAGCAGGAAGTCGCTCAGCTCCAAGGCCGCAAGGCGGAGCTGAGCGACCCGGCGCAGATCGAGGCCGAGGCCCGCCGCCGGCTGCGGTACGTGAAGCCGGGCGAGACGCCGTACATCGTCCAGCTGCCGGAGGACAAGGCGCCGGACGCGGCCCCGCCGGCCGGGCAGCAGCAGGTCGCGGGCAGCTCCTGGTACGAGAACCTGTGGAACCAGGTCTCGGGCGGCTGAGGGGCACGCTCTAACCTGGACCGCGTGAACAGCACGCAGCAGCACCGGTTCGAGCCCGTCACCGACGCCGACCGCGAGATCATCGCGGAGCAGCTCGGACGGCCGCCGCGAGCGCTGCGCGCGATCGCCGCGCGGTGCCCGAGCGGTCACCCGTCCGTGGTGCAGACCAGTCCGCGGCTGGAGAACGGCACCCCGTTCCCGACGCTCTACTACCTCACCTGCCCGAAGCTCAACTCGATGATCGGCACCATCGAGGCGTCCGGGATCATGAAGGAGATGACCGAGCGGCTCACCACCGATCCCGAGCTCGCCGCGCAGTACCAGCGGACCCACGAGGCCTACCTCGCCGAGCGGGACGCGATCGAGCCGCTGGGGCACCAGGTCACCGCCGGGGGCATGCCGGGCCGCGTCAAGTGCCTGCACGTGCACGTCGCCCACACGCTGGCCGTCGGCCCGGGCGTGAATCCGTTCGGTGACGAGACGCTGGCCCTGCTTAAGGCCAACGGGTGGCCGATGGGGGACTGCGCCGCGTAACACTCGCGCGCTGTGAACAGATAACTGGTCTGGGTGAGCGAAAACCTCGATTCCGACTCTCGATGGGCTGAAACCTCGCCGCGCTTGCGGCAGGCTGTGTCCCGGAAGCGGCGATCGATCCGGCCGGGAGGGTTCTGAACATGCGCGTGCGGCGGCTGCCAGACGCAGTCGGCAGCTACACGCGAAGATTCGGGATCCGCCACCGCACCGCGTACCCGCTGATCACCGGCATCCTGGCCGTGGTCCCGGCGCTGGTCGCCGGCGGGGGCACCCTCGGCTGGCTCGGCGGCACCGGTGCGCACACCCGCGACGCCGCCCTCGCCCAGGGCTACGACCCCGGCAACGCCGCCCTCCAGCAGATCGCCGTCGACGGCACCCTCCCCGGCAGCGTCAGCCCGGAGCCGCTCCCGGCGTACGAGCTCCCCGACGGCCCGCTCGGCATCCCGGCCACCGCGCTCAAGGCGTACCAGAACGCCGCCGGCATCCTCGGCCGCGAGCAGCCCGCGTGTCACATCGACTGGGCGCTGATCGCGAGCATCGGCCGGATCGAGTCGAACCACGCGCGCGGCGGGTACGTCGACGCGAACGGGACCACCCGGGAGCCGATCCTCGGCCCGCAGCTCAACGGCCAGGGCAACTTCGCCGCCATCCCGGACACCGACCAGGGCCTGCTCGACACCGACCCGGTGTGGGACCGCGCGGTCGGCCCGACCCAGTTCATCCCGGGGACCTGGAAGGGCTACGCCTCCGACGGCAACGGCGACGGCAAGTCCGACCCGAACAACATCTTCGACGCGGCCCTGGCCACCGGCCGCTACCTGTGCTCCGGCGGGTTCGACCTGGCCAAGCCGGACCAGCTGCGCGGGGCGATCTACCGGTACAACAACTCCGACACGTACGTGAACACGGTGATCCTGTGGGCGGACGCCTACCGCAACGGGATCATGCAGGTGCCGGACAGCACGGTGCCGGTCGGCGCCCCGAACGCGGCGGCGCTGCCCGCGCCGCCGCCGATCCCGCCCCCGCCGGTCCCGCCGACGACTCCTTCGGCGCCACCGCCGACCACGAGCACGCCGCCGGCCACGTCGTCGTCCACGTGTGTGCCGCCGACGACGACGGTGACCACGACGACGGTCACCAGCGTCACGACCGAGCCGTCGCCGACCCCGACCGGCACCGGCGACCCGAGCCCGAGCCCGACGACGACGAAGACGCCCAGCCCCACCTGCGGTCAGACGGTCACCTCGGTCACCACGTCGACCACCCCGACGACCACGACCGTGGGGACGACGACACCCGCCGGTTAGGGTGATCGCATGCCTCGTGTTGCCGCGATCGACTGTGGGACCAACTCCATCCGCCTGCTCGTCGCCGAGCTGACGCCGCGCCACGACGGCACGGTCGACCTGCGCGACCTGCACCGCGAGATGCGGATCGTCCGGCTCGGCCAGGGGGTCGACGCCACCGGCGAGCTGGCCCCCGAGGCCCTCGAACGCACCCGGGCCGCGCTCGCCGACTACACGATCGCCGCGCGGCGCAAGGGCGTCGAGAAGGTCCGCATGGTCGCCACCTCGGCGACCCGCGACGCGAAGAACCGCGACGACTTCTTCCGGATGACCCGCGAGACCCTCGGCGTCGAGGCCGAGGTGATCAGCGGCGACGAAGAGGCGCGGCTGTCGTTCACCGGCGCGGTGGGCGAGCAGGACCCGGATGACGGCCCGTTCGTGGTGGTCGACGTCGGCGGCGGCTCGACGGAGCTGGTCCTCGGCACCTGGGACGGCCGGCGGGCCGAGGTGCTCGCGGCGAAGTCGGTCGACATCGGCTGCGTCCGCATCACCGAGCGCGCGCTCAAGAGCGACCCGCCGGCCGCGGAGGAGATCGCCGCCGCCCGCGACCTGGCCGGGAAGGTGCTGACGGACGCGTTCGACGTCGTCGACGTCGCCCGCGCCCGCACGTGGATCGGCGTCGCGGGCACGGTGACCACGCTGTCGGCGATCGCGCTGGGGCTCCCGGAGTACGACAGCGACCGCGTCCACCTGTCCACTTTGAGCGCGGCGGACATCGACCGCCTCGCGTCCCGGTTGCTCACCGAGGACCACGCGACCCGGGCGGCCAACCCGGTGATCCACCCGGGCCGCGTCGACGTCATCGGCGGCGGCGCGGTAGTGGTCCAGACCCTCGCCGAGCAACTCGCGGCCCGCGGCGGCCCCACCGAGCTGATCGTCAGCGAGCACGACATCCTCGACGGCATCGCCCTCTCCCTCGCCTGACCTGCTGTGATCAAGCCCGGATCTCGCGTGATCAAGCCCGTAACTCGCGTGTCTGGGCCCGTGACTCGCGTGATTGAGCCCGTAACTCGCGAGTTCCGGCTTCAATCACGCGAGATCCGGGTCTGATCACGCGAGTTACGGCTTCAATCACGCGGGTCCCGGGTTCGGCCCTTGGCTGACCGACCGTTCGGCCGCCCCAAAGGGCTTGTGGCGCAACCGAACCGTGGGTGAGCGGGTGATGACCTGCTGTCCGCGCTGGGCCGTCCGGAGTATCCGGATTCCTACGTTGGTTGTGCTCCAACCAGGTGGTCCCGACGACCGTCACACATTTGCAACACCGCAGTCCGTGATCAGCTTCACCGGCCCCGATAGCGTGCGTCTCACCTTTCGGACACACCGGATATGGAGGGGATCATGCGTCGTTCGCGCAGGCTCTGGGGACCCACGGTGGTGATGACCTCGCTGGCGCTCGCGCTCACCGCGTGCGGCGGTGGCTCGGGCAGCTCCACCGGCGCCGGCGAGACGGACCCCGACGGCACGGTCAGCGTCTACGGCACCGAACCGCAGAACGCGCTCGTTCCGACCAACATCAACGACCTCGGCGGCACCAAGGCGCTGCAGCCGATGTTCGCCACGCTGGTCGGCTTCAAGGGGGCGGACGCCAAGCCCTTCAACCTGATGGCGGACTCGATCACCACGACCGACTCCAAGGTCTACGACATCAAGATCAAGCAAGGCTGGAAGTTCCACGACGGCACCGAGGTGAAGGCGCACAACTTCATCGACGCCTGGAACTACGGCGCCTACGGGCCGAACGGCCAGCTCAACACCGACTTCTTCGCGAACATCCAGGGGTACCAGGACGTCCACCCCGAGGACGAGAACGCCAAGCCGGCCACCGACAAGATGTCCGGGCTGGTCGCGAAGGGCGACTACGAGTTCCAGGTGACGCTCAACGCGCCCTTCTCCGTTTTCGACATCAAGGTCGGCTACCAGGCCTTCGCGCCGCTGCCCGACTCCTTCTTCAAGGACCCCAAGGCCTTCGAGCAGCACCCGATCGGCAACGGCCCGCTCAAGTTCGTCTCGCGGACGCCCAACCAGGACATCAAGCTCACCCGGTTCGACGACTACAAGGGTGACGACAAGGTCAAGTTCAAGAACCTCGACATCAAGATCTACTCCAGCCAGGAGACCGCCTACCAGGACCTGCTGAGCGGGCGGCTCGACTTCATGGAGGCGCTGCCGCCGTCGGCCGTCGCGGGCGGGAAGTACAAGAACGACCTCGGCGACCGGCTGGTCACCGGCCACCTGCTCGGGATCAGCACCATCAACATCCCGTACTACGTGCCCGGTTACAACAACCTCGAGCTGCGCAAGGCCATCTCGATGGCGATCGACCGCGCGCAGATCACCAAGACCGTCATGAACGACACCTACGTGCCGGCCGACGGCTACATCTCGCAGGGCATCCCGGGCGCGCGGCCCGGCGTCTGCCAGTTCTGCAAGTTCGACCCGGCCGCCGCCAAGGAGGCCTTCCAGAAGTCGGGCTTCACCGGCAAGCTGACCATCGCGTCCAACGCGGACGGTGGCCGCAAGGAACCGCTGGTCGCGGCGTGCAACAGCATCAAGAACACCCTCGGCGTCGAGTGCGACTTCGTGCCCGCCACCGACTTCGGCCAGTGGCGCAGCATCGTGACCGGCCACAAGCTGACCGGCATGGGCCGCTCGGACTGGTCGGCGGACTACCCGTCCATCGAGGACTTCCTCAACCCGATCTTCAAGACCGGCGCGTCCTCGAACGACTCGACCTACTCCAACCCGCAGGTGGACGCGCTGCTCGCCCAGGCGGACGCCACCGCCGACAAGGACGCGGCGGTCAAGCTGTACCAGCAGGCCGAGGACCTGGTCGCGAAGGACCTGCCGACGATCCCGGTGTGGGACGAGAAGGGCGTCGCGGCGAAGTCGAAGAACCTCAAGGCGGCGGCCCTGGACTTCCGGCGGATGCCGGACTACCCGTCCATCGAGGTCCTGAAGAAGTAGCCGCGGCTCCCACCACCACGGCGTCGTGGGCGGGGGCGCAACCCCCCCCCCACACCCACCACGCCTACCGGAACACCGTCGGTGACGGCTCGTAGCCGAGCCGGTCGATCGCCACGGAGATGTCCAGGGACCGCTCCACCGCGAACTGGCTGATCACGTACCGGTTCAGCCGTCCACCCGGGAACAGGCGGGCGAACGGGGCGAGCAGGCAGGCCGGCACGTACGCCGGCCGCACCCGCACACCCGCCGAGGCCAGCAGGCCGCGCAGGGCCCAGTCGATCGGCACCGGCGCGCTGTCGGCGATGTTGAACACGCTCGGCCACGCCGGTGCGGCCGTCGCGGCGAGCAGGCAGGCACGGGCCAGACTGTCCACATTGGTCATGCTGACCAGCACCTTCCCGTTGCCCGGCACCAGCAACCGGCCGCACCGCACGTTCTCCAGCAGCCGCGGGAGCAGGGTGGTGTCCCCGGGGCCGTAGACGGCGTGCGGCCGCAGGACGACCGCGTCGCGGCCGATGGCCAGCACGAGCTGTTCGGCCGCGGCCTTGGCGGCTGCGTAGGCGTTGAGGTAGCGGTCCACCGGAGCTTCGTGCTCCTTGGCGCGCACGGTCGGCCGGAACGGGTCGTACACGCTGGCGCTGCTGACGTGGACGATGCGGCAGTCCGGGAAGGACGCCAGCACGTGGTGGGTGCCGAGCAGGTTCGTCCGCCACACCTCGTGGGCCACGCCGGTGTCGGTCGCCGAGGCCGCGCAGTGCACCACCGCGTCGACGCCCGGCGGGTCGGCGAGCTTGGCCGCCCCGATGTCCCAGGACCGGTACGCGGCCCCGCCGAGCCGGCCGGGGTCCGCCGCGGCGCGCCGGCCGAAGGCCGTCACCTGCCAGCCCGCCGCCGCGGCCGCCCGGCACACCGCACCGCCGACGAACCCGGTCGCGCCGGTCACCGCGAGCCTCACGGCCGGCTCGCGGTCATCAGCTCGCGCAGGCGGCCGCGGTCGAGCTTGCGGGACCGGCCCGAGCGGGGCAGCTCCGGCAGGACGACGATCCGGTCGGGCACGGCTTCGGCGTCGATCAGGTCCGGCAGCTGCCTGCGGAGCCGCCGGACGAGCCGGGCCGGGTCCACCGCCGGGTCGGCCACGACCGCGAGCACCACGCTCTCGTCCTCGGTCACCGGGTCGGGCGTCCCGACCATCGCCGCTTCCCGGACGCCGGCCAGCAGCGCGATCGACGGCTCGTAGAGCCCGGGGTAGATGTTGTACGAACCGCGGATGAGCATGTCCTTCTTGCGGCCGGTCAGGACGATCCGGCCAGCGTCGTCGAGGCGGGCCAGGTCGCCGGTGGCCAGCTCGGTCCGCGGCGGCGCCCCCAGGTAGCCGAGGCAGGCGTTGGGCGCGGACACGAGCAGTTCGCCGTCGGCGGCGATCCGGGCGGTCACCCCGGGCGACGGCGGGCCGAGCAGGTCTCCCGGGAGGCCCTGCTCGAGGTGGGCCAGCTTGTCCTCCGCGCGGGCGGCCGCGATCGGGATCGCTTCGGTCATCGCGTAGATCGAGAGCACCTGCCCGCCGGGGACCGCCGCCAGCGCCTGCCGCAGCACGGCGGGTGCCGCGGGAGCGGACCCCATCACCAGGTGGCGGACGTGCGCGGGCCACCGCGGGAGGACGCCGAACACCTCGGCCAGGTGCACCGGCACGCCGTAGGCGTGGGTCACCCGGCGGTCAGCGAGGTCGCGGGCGAACCGCTCGGGCGGCGCGGACGGCTTCGGCAGTGAGAGCCGGGCGCCGCCCAGCAGCGCCGGCAGGCCGGCCACGATGCCGTCGGCGTGCATCACGTCCCCGGGCGCGAACGGCAGGTGCCCGCCCAGCATGGTCACGGCCGCGGTGAGCGACCGCAGCGAATGCACGACCCCCTTCGGCTGCTCGGTGGTGCCCGAGGTGAACACGATCAACGCGGGCGCGTCGGGGTCGCGTTCCGGTGCCGCGGCCGGTGGGCGGCCGAGGAGGCTTTTCAGCGGCAGCGCGGATTTCGGGACGCCCGGCAGCCGGCGGCCGAGATGGACGTGCCGGATGCCGGGGTCGCCGATCGGCTGCCGCAGGTCCGGCACCGGCCACCCGCGGCGGCGGCAGAAGGACCGGGCCGGGCCCACGACGCTGGTCGTGTAGAACGGCGACTCCGCGATCAGCCAGCGCGGGCGGTAGGCGCGCAACCGTGCGGACACCAGCGCCGGGCCGACGGCGGTGTCGGCCGAGATGAGCACCGCACCGGCCCGCAGCGCGCCGAGGAACAGGCCGATCGCCTGAGCCGAGTTGCGGACGGCGAACAGCACCCCGTCGCCGGGCTCGAGGCCCTCGGCCCGGAGTCCGGTGCCGACTTCGACGGCGAGTCGGCGCAGTTCGCCGAACGTCGTCGTGCGGCCGTCGGGGTCGATGACCGCCACCTCGCCGGGCCGCTCCTCGGCGACGTCCAGGAACCGGGTCACGAAATCGTTCATGCGCAGCTGACCTCCAGACGCCGATAGGCGGGGAACAGCACCCCGGGTGCGGCCCGGCGGGCGGTGATCCGCAGCGGCCCCGCCGCGGCCAAGGTGCCGAGGATGGCGTGGATCTCGGCCATCGCCAGCGGGTAGCCGAGGCAGAAGTGCGGCCCCGCCCCGAACCACAGCCGTCGCAGCTCCGGCGGGTGCGCGCGGGCCAGGTCGAACCGGCCATGGGCCCGGGCGCAGTTGAGAGTCGACAAAACGACCCGGTCGCCGGCGCGGACGGCGACCCCGCCGATCCGGCCGGCGCGGACGGCGTTGCGCAGGATGATCGGCGCGGGCGTGATCAGCCGGGCCGTCTCGTGGATCGCGGCTTCCAGCGGCCCCGCATCACCCTCGCGGTAGGCCTCGGCGACCGCGGCCAGCTCGCCCTGGTCGTGGAGCAGGGCCACCATCCGGGGCAGCAGGCTGGTGATCGTCTCCGTGCCCGCGATCAGGAACGCGGACGCGAGCCCCCGCGCCTCGGCCTCGGTCAGCCCGAAGCTGCGCATCCGGCCGACCGCGGTGGTCTCGTCCCCCACGGCCCACGCGAGCGACGTGGCGGCGCCGATGTCCGCCACGATCGCCCGCGCCCGGGCGATCTGCCGGTCGTTCAGGCTGAGCTTGCCCAGCTTGACCAGGCCGATGATCGCGGTGGCCTGGCCGGTCATCCGCAGGTACGCCGCCTCGCGCTCGGCCGGGGAGCCGGTCACGGTGAACCCGACCAGCGCGCTGGTCACCGCCCCGGCGACGATCTTCGTCGTCCGGACGACGTCCACCGGACGGCCGCCGCGCAGGGCCTCGGCCGCGCGGGCCAGCGGCTCGGTGCACGCCGCGTCGATCAGCCGGCGGACGTAGGCCGGGGTGAAGAACTCGGCGAGCTTGCGCCGCATGGCCCGGTGCTCGGGGCCGTCCATGTTGACCAGCATCGACGGGCCGAAGACCGGGGTCCACAGGTCCGCCTCGGTGCCGCCGCCGCTGCGGAAGGTGTCGGTGTCGGTCAGCACCTCCCGGGCCGCCGAGGCCTCGTTCACGACGACCCCGAGGCCGGGCACCCGGACCGCGGGACCGAGCCGGCCGAGGACGCGGACCACCGGGTACACCAGCGGGTGCGCCGCCAGCTGCACCCGCAGCTCGTGCGCGCCCGCCCTCATCGGACGTCCACCGTTTCGCCGCGGTAGCCGTGGCTGGTGTACCAGGCGAAGGTGTTGCGGATGCCCCACGCCTTGATCCGCCGCTGCGACCAGTACACGACCATGTCCCGCCGCCGCCCGTAGGCACGGGTGACGCACCGGACGCGGTTCACCAGCGTGCGATCTTCGTGGTCGTCCTCGATGCACGTCCGGGGATAGCCGCCGCACCGCTCGTACAGGCGCGCGGTGATGGCCGTGTTGCCGCCCGCGCAGAGCAGGTACGGCCCGAGGTACGCCGGCCCGCGGTTGGCCCGGCGGAACCGGGCACAGTACCCGCCGAACGCCACCAGGAACGCCAGCACGGCCCGCTCGGTGCGGGGCACGGCGAAGTCGTCGGTGCGCGCCTTGAACCGGCCCCCGATCAGCTCCAGCCCGGCCGCGAAGCCCCGCAGGACGGCTTCGGTCCACTGTGGAGCGACGAGGCAGTCGGCGTCCGTCCGGGCCAGGTGCGTGGCCCCGTTCGCGATGGCCTGGCGCATGCCGGTGTCGCAGGCCGCGCCGGTGCCCTTCTGCGGCTCGCCGATCACCCGGACGTCCATCTCGGGGTGGGCGGCGGCGAAGGCGCGGACGACGTCGGCGGTGGCGTCCGTGCTCGCGTTGTCCACGACGAGCACGGTGAAGTCGCGGAAACGCTGGGCGGCGAGCGACCGCAGCGGCCCTTCGATCCACTTTTCCTCGTTGTACGCGGGAATGATCACCCAGAGGCGCGTCATGACGTCAGCTCCGCGAAGACCGTGCCGACGCTGACCCCGCCGGCCAGCCCGATGAACGCGACCTTGTCACCGGGACCGCAGCGGCCCGCTTCCCGGGCCAGGCTCAGCTGCAGCGGCAGGCTGCACGAAGCGACGTTGCCGTGGTCGGTGATCGTCACGACGAGCTTGTCCTCCGGCACCCCGCTGCACTCGAGGAACACCCGCAGGTGCGGCACGCCGACCTGGTGGACGCAGAAGAGCGCGAAGTCGTCCCGGCTCAGGCCGGTGCGGGCCAGTGCCGCGTCCAGCTGCGGCCGGATCCCCCGCACGACGGACTCCATCAGCGTGCGGCCGTCACCCCGCATGTACCCGTCGGTGGCGAGGTCGCGGGAGTTCGCGCCGCCGTGCCCCGGGATCGAGGCGACGTGCCAGGCCGACGAGTCCGCCGAGAACTCGCGGTGGAAGATGCCGGGCACCCGCGAGGCCTCCAGCAGCATCGCGGCCCCGGCGTCGGACAGGGTGTAGCCGGCGAGGGAGTCGACGAACTGCGCGCGGTCCGCGACCGGCCACCGGACCACCCGCGAGCCGGTCTCGCCGGCGCAGACCAGGACCCGGCGGTACTGCCCGCTCCGGATCAGCGCCTCCGCGACCTGCATCCCGTTGAGGAAGCTGTTGCAGGCGTTCTTGACGTCGAACACCGGGCAGGTCGCCCCGAGCTTGGCCGCCACGACGTGCGCGGTGGCCGGTTCGACGAGGTCCTGGGAGGCGGACGCGAACACGAGCAGATCCACCTCGTGCGCTCCGAGCCCGGCGCCGGACAGCAGTTTCGCGGCCGCGGCCACGGCGAGGTCGGAGGCGAGTTCACCCGGGGCGGCCCGGTGCCGGGTCCTGATCCCGCTGAGCTTGCCGATCGCGCCCGGCCGGGGGGTGAAACCGTGGCTCTCGCGGGCGATGCGCTCCTCGATCTCGCGGTCGCCGACCAGAGCCGGGGGCAGGTGGGCGGCGACGCCGCCGATCGCCACGTGCATGGCACTGTCCTTTCTAGACACCGGCGAACGCCAGCGTCACGTTGTGGCCGCCGAAGCCGAACGAGTTGCTGATCGCCGCGGTCAGCGCGACGCGGCGGGGCTCGCCGGCCACGACGTCGAGGCCGATCCGGACGTCGGGCGTCTCGAGGTTCGCCGTCGGCGGGACCAGGCCGTCCCGGACCGACAGCACGGTCGCGATCGCCTCCACCGCGCCGGAGCCGCCGAGCAGGTGCCCCAGCGCGCCCTTCGGCGCGGTGACCACCGGGCCGTCGCCGAGGACCCGCCGGATCGTGACGCTCTCGGTCAGGTCGCCCAGCGGCGTCGCCGTCGCGTGCGCGTTCACGTGGCCGACGTCCCCGGCCGCGAGGCCCGCCCGGCGCAGCGCGGTGGTCATGGCGGCGCACTGCCCGGCGCCGTCCGGGTCCGGGGCGGTGATGTGGTGGGCGTCGTTGCTCATGCCCACGCCCGCGAGCCGGCCGTACGCCCTCGCGCCGCGCGCCGCGGCGAAGTCCGCGCGCTCCAGCACGACGATGCCGGCGCCCTCCCCCAGCACGAAGCCGTCCCGGCCTGCGTCGAACGGGCGGGACGCGGCTTCCGGACTGGCGTTGCGGGTGCTCATCGAACGCGCCCGGGTGAACCCCGCCATGATCGCCGGCGTGATGCAGGCGTCCGTGCCGCCCGCCACCACCACGTCGGCCTCCCCCGCCACGATCATCCGCCACGCCCAGGCGATCGCCTCGGCCCCGGACGCGCAGGCCGACATCGGGGCGTGCACCCCGGCCCGCGCCTTCAGCGCGAGCCCGACCAGCGCGGCCGGGCCGTTGGGCATGACCATCGGGATCAGCTGCGGTGACACCGCGCGCAGCCCCCGGTCCCGCAGGGCGTCGTGCTGGGCGACCAGCGTCGTCGCGCCGCCGATGCCGGTGCCGATCACGACGCCGCAGCGCAGGGGGTCCACCGTGTCGCCGGCCAGCTCCGCGTCCCGGCACGCCTGCCGCGCGGCGATCACGGCCAGCTGTTCGGCCCGGTCCATCCGCTTGAGCTCCACGTACGCCAGTTCGCCGTCGGGTTCGGCGGCCAGCCGCGCGGCGATGCGCACCGGGAAGTCCCGCGCCCATGCGGTGTCCAGAGTGGACGTTCCGGTGCGGCCGTCGAGCAGGCCGCGCCAGGTGGCGGGCACGTCCCCGCCCAGCGGGGTGGTCGCGCCGACGCCGGTGACCACGACCTCGACGTCCGGGCTGTTCACGCCGCCGCGCGCAGGTAGGCGGCGACGTCGCCGAAGGTCTGCAAGGAGGGGAGGTTCTCCTCGGGGATGATCAGGCCGTAGCTGAGTTCGATCTCGTCGGTCAGCTCGACCATGGCCAGCGAGTCGATGTCCAGCTCGTCGCGCAGCGACAGGCCGGTCAGCGGGCGTTCGGCGGACAGCGTCACCGGGTCGGTGCCGGACACCTTCGCGATCAGCTGGGCCAGGGTGCGCTCGATGTCGTCGGAAGGGCTCATCGCTTACCTCTCACGGTGGTTTCGGGGCTACGGCGAGAGGCTGGCAACGGCCGCTGACCGACAGCTGACGGCCGGCCCCGGATCCGGCCCGGCTGTGCGCCGTGCACAAGCAGTGCGCGGCAGCGGCCCAGCCCGCGGCGCTATGGTCGGCGGATGCCGGGGCATCCGCACGCGTCCAGGAGGGTCATCCGCGAGGTGGCCGCCGTCGTCCTCACCGAGCTGCCGTCGTTCGCCGACCGGCTGACCGAGCGGGGTGCGGTCGAGGAGAAGACGTTCTACGCGCGCGGCGACTGGGTCGCGCCCGCGGACATGCGGCAGTCGTTCATGGACAACGCCCGCAGCGCGCTGGTCCTGATGACCGAGGGGTTCGAAACGCGGGCCGGCTGGATCGCGGCGCCGCTGGCCACCGGCCGCCGCCGCGCCGAACAGGGCGTGCCCCTGGAAGCGGTGCTGCACCTGTTCCGGCTGGGCACCGAGCTGCTGTGGGAGATGCTGCTGGCCGTGGCCCGCCGCCGGTCACCGGCCGAGCTGACCGAGTTCGTCGACAGCGTGATGGTGCTGTGGCAGGCGACCGACCGCGTCTCGACGGCGATGGTCGAGGGGTACCGGTCGCGGGAGACCCAGCTGCGGACCCGGGCGAACCGGCGCCGGGAGGGGCTGGTCCGGGTGCTCGTCGAAGGCCGCGGCGCCGACCCCGCCGTCGCCGCGGACGCCGAGGCCGAGCTGGGCCTGCCCGGGCACGGCCGGTACGTCGTGGTCCTGGTCGTCGGCGACCTGGCGGCCGAGGACGTGGTGCCGGTCCCCGAGCTGGCGGCGCTGGGGATCCGCGTGGTCGTGGCGCCCTACCGGGACCGGGTGGTGTGGCTGGCCGAGCTGGGCGGGAGCACCGCCGGTCGGCTGGCCGGGCTGCTGACGCCCCACCTGCACCACCGCGCGGGCCTGTCCGGCGAGGTCGACGGCCTCGCCGAGATCGGCATCGCCTACCGGCTGGCGGAAATCGCGCTGGACACCCAGCCGCCGGAGGTGCCGGGCCTGGCCGTGCTCGACGACCGGTTGCCCGAGGCGCTGGTGGCCGCCAGCCCGCGGCTGGCCCACCGGCTGGCGGCGAAGACCCTCGGCCGCGTCCTGGACCTCGAGGACGAGGAGCGCCGGGTCCTCCTGGAGACGCTGGAAGCGTGGTTCCGGGCGGACCGCTCCCCCAGCCGCGCCGGCGAACTGCTGTACTGCCACCGGAACACGGTGCTCAACCGGCTGCGCAAGATCGAGCAGCTCACCGGCGCTTCCCTGGAGGACGACCGCCACCAGCTGTGCTGCCGCCTCGCCCTGATGGCCCCCGCGGCCCGGTCGTGAGTGGTAAGGCGGGTTAGAACCCGCCTTACC
>NZ_JBSGJD010000254.1:0-13674 GCF_053605405.1 Amycolatopsis sp. NPDC003861 | reverse complement strand
AACGCACCGAACGCCACATTGGGTGCGTTGGACGCACCGAACGCCACATTGGGGCGCATACGTCGCCGGCTCAGGATCCGGTGCGCAGGCCCTCGAAGGCCACCTTGCACACCGCGTCCGCCACCTCGGCCGCCGAGGAGCCGCGCCGCGGCTTGTACCACTCGATCAGCGAGTTCACCATGCCGAACACCAGCCGGGCCGTCACCGCCGGATCCACGTCCGGGCGGACGTCGCCCTCCGCCTCGGCCTGCTTCACCAGGTCCGTCACCAGCCGGTCGAACTCACGCCGCCGTGCCAGGGCCGCCCGCTCCACCTTCGTGTTGCCCCGCACGCGCAACAGCAGCGTCACGAACGGCAGCCGGTCCGCCAGCACCAGGACGCTGCCGCGCACCAGGTGCTCCAGCCGGTCGATCGCGCGCCCGTCCAGCCGGGCCGTCTCGGAAGCCACCTCGAACAGCCCGTCCAGCGCCCGGTCCACCGCCAGCCGCAGCAGCTCCTCCTTGCTGGGCACGTGGTGGTAGATCGCCGACTTCGTGATGCCGAGCTTGCGGGACAGGTCCTCCATGCTCGTGCCGTCGTAACCGCGCTCGTTGAACAGCTTCACCGCCACCTGCAGCAACGACTCCAGGTCGTAGCCGGGCCGCCCGCGCCGCGGCGTCGTCACGGCTTGTCCCGCTGGTCGACGATCCGCCGCATCTTGCCCATCGACCGCTCCAGCGTGTCCGGGTCGACGACGTCCACCGACACCGTCACCCCGACGCCGTCCTTGACCTGCGAGACCAGGGAGGCCGCGGCCTCTGAACGGGCGTCGGCGGAAGCGTCGTGCCGGGCCTCCACCCGCACGGTCAGGTGGTCGAGCCGGCCGCGGGTGGACCGGACGAGCTGGAAGTGCGGGCTCAACCCGTCCGTGCGCAGCACGATCTCCTCGATCTGCGTCGGGAAGACGTTGACCCCGCGCAGGATGATGAGGTCGTCGGTCCGGCCGGTCACCTTGGCCATCCGCCGGAACGCCGGCCGCGCGGTGCCCGGGTTCAGTTCGGTCAGGTCGCGGGTGCGGTACCGGATGATCGGCAGCGCCTGCTTGGTCAGGGACGTGAACACCAGCTCACCGGTCTCCCCGCCGCCGAGGACGTCTTCGGAGTACGGGTCGATCACCTCGGGGTAGAAGTGGTCCTCCCAGATGTGCAGGCCGTCCTTCGTCTCGACGCATTCCTGCGCGACGCCCGGCCCCATCACCTCCGACAGCCCGTAGATGTCGACGGCGTCGAGCGCGAACCGCTCCTCGATCTCCGCGCGCATCTGCTCGGTCCACGGCTCGGCGCCGAAGATGCCCACCTTCAGGGAAGAAGCCCGCGGGTCGACGCCTTGGCGCTCGAACTCGTCGAGCAGCGTCAGCATGTACGACGGCGTCACCATGATGACCTCGGGCCGGAAGTCGGTGATCAGCTGGACCTGCCGCGCGGTCATCCCGCCGGACGCCGGGATCACCGTGCAGCCCAGCTTCTCCGCGCCGTAGTGGGCGCCGAGCCCGCCGGTGAACAGGCCGTAGCCGTAGGCGACGTGCACCTTGTGCCCCGGCCGCCCGCCCGCGGCGTGGATCGAGCGGGCCATCACCGTCGCCCACGTGTCGATGTCCCGCTCGGTGTAGCCGACGACGGTGGCCTTGCCGGTCGTGCCGCTGGAGGCGTGGATGCGGCGGACCTGGTCCTGCGGCACGGCGAACATGCCGAACGGGTAGTTCTCGCGCAGGTCCTGCTTGGTGGTGAACGGGAACTTCGCCAGGTCGGCGAGCTCCTTGCAGTCGTCCGGGTGGACGCCGGCCGCGTCGAACTTGCGCGTGTACGCCGGAACGTTCGCGTAGGCGTGCCGGAGTGTCCACTGCAGACGTTCCAGCTGGAGGGCGGCCAGCTCGTCCGCGCTGATGTCCGTCTCGATCATGCACTGTCCCGTTTCGCGGAGAGGACGCGGCTGCGGCCGCGGAATTCGGCGACGACCTCGGGCCCGGCGGGGGTCTCCCGGTGGACCGTGACGTCGTAGAGGCCGTTGCGGCCGTAGCGGGTGCGCTCGGTGGCCGTGGCGACGAGGTGGTCGCCGAGCCGGCCGGCCGCGACGAAGGAGATGTCGGCGCCCGCGGCGACGGTCGCGGGGCCGTGGCTGTTGCAGGCGAGCGCGAAGGCCGTGTCGGCCAGCAGGAAGACGTACCCGCCGTGGGCGATGTCGTGGCCGTTGACCATCTCGCGCGTGATCGTCATGGCCGCCACGGCCCGGCCGCCGCCCGCTTCGACGAGTTCGATGCCCAGCGCGCGGGAGGCCTCGTCGGCGGCGAACATGGTGTGCGCGGCGTTGGTCATCTGCCCTCCGTCCCCACTGACCGAATGGACGGTCACTCGGCGGTGCCGCTCAGTAAAGGCAGTGGTCGGCGCCGGTGTCAAGCGCCGGGCCCTTCCGATCTTCGGGACCAGCGGCTACCATGCGATTAACTGAACGTCCGGTAGGTAATTCGGCGAGAGGGACCTGATGGCATTGCTGCGCAGCTACGTCTCCGGGAGCTGGCACACCGCGGCGGACGAGGGCGTCCCGCTGCATGACGCGGCCACCGGCGAGGAGGTCGCCCGGATCTCGTCGGCGGGCGTCGACTTCGCGGCCGCCCTCGAGTACGGCCGCGAAGTCGGCGGCCCGGCCCTGCGCGAGCTGACGTTCCACCAGCGTGCGGCGCTGCTCAAGGCGCTCGCCTCGCACCTGCGCGAGCACCGCGACGAGCTGTACGCCCTCTCCGCTCGCACCGGTGCCACCCTCGGTGACTCGAAGTTCGACATCGACGGCGGCATCGGCGTCCTGTTCAGCTACGCCTCGAAGGGCAAGCGCGAGCTGCCGAACGACACCGTCTACGTCGAGGGCAACGTCGAGCCGCTCTCCCGCGGGGGCACGTTCGTCGCCCAGCACATCGCGACCCCGCTGCGGGGCGTCGCCGTCCAGATCAACGCGTTCAACTTCCCGGTGTGGGGTCCCCTGGAGAAGTTCGCGCCCGCCTTCCTGGCCGGTGTCCCGAGCCTGGTCAAGCCGGCCAGCCAGACCGCCTACCTGACCGCCCGCGTGGTCGAGCTGATCATCGAGTCCGGCCTCCTGCCCGAGGGCACGCTCCAGTTCGTCGCGGGCAGCGCCGGCGACCTGCTCGACCACGTCACCGCGCAGGACCTGGTGTCCTTCACCGGCTCGGCGTCGACCGCGCAGAAGCTGCGGACCCACCCGGCGATCGTGCGCCACGCCGTCCGCTTCAACGCCGAGGCCGACTCGCTGAACTGCTCGATCCTCGGCCCGGACGCCGTCCCGGGCACGACCGAATTCGACCTGTTCGTCAAGCAGCTGACCACCGAGATGACGGTCAAGGCGGGCCAGAAGTGCACCGCCATCCGGCGCGCGTTCGTGCCGGCCGAGCTGCTTGATGACGTCGCCGCGGCCGCGTCGGAGCGGCTGGCGAAGGTGACGGTCGGCAACCCGGCGTCCGAAGGTGTCCGGATGGGCGCGCTGGCCAGCCTGGAACAGCGCGAGGAGGTCCGGCGGTCGCTGAAGGCGCTGCTGGACGCCGGGAGCGTCGTCTTCGGCGACCCGGAGCGGGTCGACGTCGTGGACGCCGACGCCGAGCGCGGCGCCTTCATCTCCCCGGTGCTGCTCAAGGCCGACCCCGAACGCTCCGAGCCGCACGAGGTCGAGGCGTTCGGCCCGGTCTCGACGCTGATGCCGTACACGTCCACCGAGCAGGTCGTCGACTTCGCCGCGCGCGGCGGCGGCAGCCTGGCCGGGTCCGTCGTCAGCGCCGACAAGGAGTTCGTCCGCGAGGTCGTGCTCGGCGCGGCGCCGTTCCACGGCCGCCTGCTGGTGCTCGACGCGGAGGACGCGAAGGAGTCCACCGGGCACGGTTCGCCGATGCCGCAGCTGGTCCACGGCGGCCCGGGCCGCGCGGGCGGCGGCGAGGAGATGGGCGGCATCCGCGGCGTGCTGCACCACCTGCAGCGCACCGCCGTGCAGGGCTCGCCGGCCGTGCTGTCCGCGGTCACCGGCCGCTGGGTCGCCGGCGCGCCGCGCACCGAAGGCGTGCACCCGTTCCGAAAGTCCCTGGCCGAGCTGAAGATCGGCGACTCGGTGGTCGCCGGGCCGCGGGTCGTTTCGCAGGCCGACGTCGACCACTTCGCCGAGTTCACCGGCGACACCTTCTACGCCCACACCGACCCCGAGGCGGCCGCGGCCAACCCGCTGTTCGGCGGGATCGTCGCGCACGGCTACCTGGTCGTCTCGTTCGCGGCGGGGTTGTTCGTCTCGCCCGAGCCGGGCCCGGTGCTGGCCAACTACGGCCTGGAGAACCTGCGGTTCCTCACCCCGGTCAAGGTCGGCGACTCGCTCACGGTGACGCTGACCGCCAAGCAGATCACCCCGCGGATCGACCAGGAGTACGGCGAAGTCCGCTGGGACGCCGACGTCACGAACGCCGAGGGCGAGTCCGTGGCCAAGTACGACGTCCTGACCCTGGTGTCGAAGGAGCAGCCGTGACGGCCACCGTTTCGCTGGAAGAACACTTCGAGCACACCATCGAGCGCGACCAGCGGATCGAGCCGCGCGACTGGGTACCCGAGGGCTACCGCAAGACGATGATCCGGCAGATCGCGCAGCACGCGCACTCGGAGATCATCGGCATGCAGCCCGAGGGCAACTGGATCACGCGGGCGCCGTCGCTGCGCCGTAAGGCGATCCTGCTGGCCAAGGTCCAGGACGAAGCCGGTCACGGCCTCTACCTGTACTCCGCGGCCGCGACGCTGGGCGCGGATCGCGCGGACCTGACCGACAAGCTGATCACGGGCAAGCAGAAGTACTCGTCGATCTTCAACTACCCGACGCTGACCTTCGCCGACGTCGGCGTGATCGGCTGGCTGGTCGACGGCGCCGCGATCTGCAACCAGGTGCCGCTGTGCCGGTCTTCGTACGGGCCGTACGCGCGGGCGATGATCCGCATCTGCAAGGAAGAGTCGTTCCACCAGCGGCAGGGCTACGAGCTGCTGATGACCATGATGAAGGGCACCGAGCAGCAGCGGGAGATGGTCCAGGAGGCCGTGAACCGCTGGTGGTGGCCGTCGCTGATGATGTTCGGCCCGCCGGACGCCGATTCGCCGAACACCGCGCAGTCGATGGCGTGGAAGATCAAGCGCCACACCAACGACGAGCTGCGGCAGCGGTTCGTGGACATGTCGGTGCCGCAGGCCGAAGCCCTCGGCGTCACGTTCCCGGACCCTTCGCTCAAGTGGAACGCCGAGCGGGGGCACTACGACTTCGGCGCCGTGGACTGGGACGAGTTCAAGAACGTCCTCAAGGGCAACGGGCCCTGCAACGCTTCGCGGATCGCGCACCGGCGCCGGGCCCACGAAGACGGCGCGTGGGTGCGGGAAGCCGCCGTCGCCCACGCCGCGAAGAAGGAGCACAAGTGAGCGAGCTGACTTCCGAAGGCGGCCACGGCGCCGTCCCCCTGGAAGGCGTCCCCGCCGCTCCGGGCACGGTCAAGCACGATTGGCCGCTGTACGAGGTGTTCGTCCGCGGCAAGCGCGGGCTGAACCACGTGCACGTCGGGTCGCTGCACGCGGCCGACGACCAGATGGCCCTGCACCACGCGCGCGACCTCTACACGCGCCGCAACGAAGGCGTGTCGATCTGGGTCGTGCGCGCGGCGGACATCACGGCGTCGTCGCCGGACGAGAAGGACCCGTTCTTCGCACCCAGCGGCGACAAGGTCTACCGGCACCCGACGTTCTACGACATTCCCGAGGATGTGCCGCACATATGAGTTTCGACAACGTGTACGAGGCCATCACCGAGGAGAACGACGCGCGCTGGGCGTTCGGCACCGGCTTCGAGGACCCACTGTCCGGAGTGGACACTTCGGTGCCGTCCGGAGTGGACGCCGCGCAGCTGGCCGCGTACTGCCTGATGCTGGGCGACGACGCGCTGATCTTCTCCCACCGGCTCCAGGAGTGGTGCACCCACGCGCCCGAGCTGGAAGACGAGGTCGCGATCGCCAACATCGCCCTGGACCTGCTGGGCCAGGCGCGGCTGCTGCTCGCGCGCGCCGGCAAGGCCGACGGCTCCGGGCGCACCGAGGACTCGCTGGCGTTCCTGCGTGCGGAGAACGAGTTCCGCAACGTCCGGCTCGCCGAACTGGGCGGCGGGCACTTCGGCCACCTGATCGCGCGCCTGTTCGTGTTCTCGACGTGGCGACTGGCGTTGTTCCAGCGGCTGGTGTCCTCCGTGGACCCGGTGCTGGCGGCGATCGCGGACAAGGGCGTCAAGGAACTGGCCTACCACCGCGACTACGCGGCGCAGTGGCTGGTCCGCCTCGGCGACGGGACGCCGCTGTCGCACGCTCGGATGCAGGAGGGCCTGGACGAACTCTGGCCGTACGTGGGGGAGCTGTTCCGCACGCACCCCGGGGAATTCGTCGACGCGGCGTCGCTGCGTCCGGAGTTCGACGCGGTGCTGGACCAGGCCCTGGCCGCGGGAACGCTTTCGAGGCCTGCTTCCGGTGAGCTGGCCGGCGTGTCGGGCCGGATGGGCCGCGACGGCGTCCACACCGAGTCGTTCGGGTACCTGCTGGCGGAGCTGCAGAGCGTGGCCCGGGCGATGCCGGACGCCCGATGGTGACCGCGGCGGCCGTGGCGGCCACCGTCACCGACCCGGAGCTGCCGATGCTGACGCTGGCGGACCTCGGGGTGCTGCGCTCGGTGTCGGAGTCCGAGGGCCGCGTGGTCGTCGCGATCACGCCGACGTACACCGGCTGCCCGGCGATGGACACCATGCGCGACGACCTGGAGCACGCGCTGGTCTCGGCGGGCTACCCGGACGTCGAGATCCGGACGCAGCTGTCGCCGGCGTGGACGTCGGACTGGATCTCCGCGGCGGGCCGCCGGAAGCTCGCCGAGGCGGGGATCGCGCCGCCGGGTGCCGCGCCGCGGCGGTCGGGCCCGATCCCGCTGACGCTGTCGGCGCCGGTTTCGCGGGTTTCTTGCCCGCACTGTGGTTCCGCGGACACCGAAGAGCAGTCCCGGTTCGGCGCGACGGCGTGCAAGGCGCTGTGGCGCTGCCGCGCGTGTCTGGAGCCGTTCGAGCACGTCAAGGAGATCTGAAGTGGCGCGGTTCAACTCCCTGAAGGTGGCCGGGGTCGAGCGGCTGTGCGACGACGCGGTCGCGGTGACCTTCGACGTGCCGTCGTCGCTGGCGGCGGAGTACGCGTTCAAGCCGGGCCAGTCTCTGACGCTGCGGCGTTCGATCGACGGCCGTGACGAGCGCCGGTCGTACTCGATCTGCGCGCCGGCTGGCGCGGCCCCGCGGGTGGGCGTCCGCCTGGTCCCGGACGGGTTCTTCTCGTCGTGGCTGGTGAACGAGGTCCGCGCGGGCGACACGATCGAGGTGGCCCCGCCGTCCGGATCGTTCACCCCGGATCTGTCCGAGGGCGGTCACCACGTCCTGATCGCGGCGGGTTCGGGCATCACCCCGGTGCTGTCGATCGTGTCGTCGCTGCTGAAGTCGTCCACGGCGACGGTGACGGTGCTGTACGGCAACCGCCGCACGGACACGGTGATGTTCGCGGACGAGCTGGCCGACCTGAAGGACAGCGCACCGTCGCGGCTCGA
The DNA here is from genome assembly GCF_053605405.1 of Amycolatopsis sp. NPDC003861. Classification (NCBI taxonomy): domain Bacteria; kingdom Bacillati; phylum Actinomycetota; class Actinomycetes; order Pseudonocardiales; family Pseudonocardiaceae; genus Amycolatopsis; species Amycolatopsis sp. NPDC003861. The sequence goes on along the minus strand of NZ_JBSGJD010000254.1, from coordinate 6,004 downwards.
GCTGATCCACGTGCTGTCGCGCGAGCCCCGCGAGGCGGACCTGTTCACCGGCCGCCTGGACGTCCCGAAGCTGCGCACGCTGTTCTCCACTTTGGTACCGGTGGAGTCGGTGGACCACTGGTGGCTGTGCGGCCCGTTCGAGATGGTGTCGGGCGCGCAGGAGCTGCTGGCCTCGCTGGGCGTGCCTTCGTCGAAGGTGCACCAGGAGCTGTTCTACGTGGACACCCCACCGGCCCCGGTGGAGCACCTCGACCCGGCGGTGGCGGGGGAGTCCTCGGAGGTCTCGGTGGTCCTGGACGGCCGTTCGACGCCGATGACGCTGCCCCGTTCGTCGTCGGTGCTCGACGGCGCGCAGAAGTTCCGCCCGGACCTGCCGTTCGCCTGCAAGGGCGGGGTGTGCGGAACGTGCCGCGCCCGCGTGACGGAGGGCAAGGTGGACCTGCGGCGCAACTTCGCACTGGAGCAGGCGGAGATCGAGGCGGGCTTCGTCCTGACGTGCCAGTCGTACCCGGTCTCGGAGACCCTCACGGTCGACTTCGACGCCTGAGCTAGCCGATCCCTTCCTCGGCGTCCGCGAAGCCCCACTCACGGGCCAGGCGGGTCAGGGCTTTCGCCGCCCAGGCCCGCCGCTCGTCCCGGTCGAGCCCGATCGGGGCCACCACGGTCACCGCACCCTGCGGGCCCGGCAGTTCTTCCGGCTTCCCGAACGCCGAGAGGTCGACGACGGCCGGCAGGCTGGTGTCCGCCTTGACCTGAAGTGTCACGGTCGGGGGCGCCAGCAGTGCGGCGCACTCGGGGCTGGGGACGAGGGCGCCGGGGACCACGACGGTCGCGGTGTGCCACGCCGCCGTCCACAGTTCGACGATCTCGTTCGCCGTGACCCGTAGGCCGGCCGTGGACCCGTCCGGCCGCGCCGACGCCCACACCGCGAAATTGGCCTGGAACTCGACGGAAACCGTGACCGCCGAGGTCCAGCTGCCCGGAAGCAGGAGGCGCGCGACCGCGCGGACGGCCGTGCGCCCGTCGGCCGGCCTGCGCACGGTGTAGTCGTACCGGGCGTCCTGTCCGGTCTGGCGGACTTCCGGCCCGCTCGCCCGTTCCCACCGGCCCGGTGCGGTCCGGGCCCGCCGGAGGAGAGACAACGCCGGGAGGAGTGTGCTGATCGGCGCTTCCGGGAGCGCCGCTTCGATCAGGTCGCGAGTGCGCCGCGTGATCTCGACCTGGTCGTCGAGCTGCCACGGCAGGGTGGCGACGGCGCGCACGGTCAGATCCGCCGGCCCGGCGGTCGGCAGCCAGAAGGCTCCGGTGGCTTTCGTGTCCAGCCGGGGCCGGGGATGCCACCACGCCGTCTGCGTCGCGGGGTCGCGGTGCAGGACGCCCGCCTGCCAGGTGCCGTCGTCGAGGTCGACCGCACGGGCGGCGGCATCGAGCTGGCCCGAGGTGGGAAACCCGGGCCCGTCGGGGAAGCCGGGGAGGGCCGCGAGGTCGTCCCAGATCGGCCCGGCGACCACCACGGCCCGTTTGCCGGCGACCGCGCAGATCGCGGCGCCGCCGGTGAAGTGCTGGACGAAGCCGGGTCCCTCGCGGTAAGCCCGGCCGGTTGGGGTGCCCAGGCGGCCGCCGGCTCGGCGGGCGGCGTCTTCGAACGCCCGCTCGGTCCGTGTGGCGGCTCCTTCACCGATCCGGATGGCGGGAGTGCCGGGAACCGTCACGGAACCGGCGTTCCCCACCTGGATCACGACCCCGTGGACGTCCCCGGTGACCACGTTCCGGAAGGCCGGCGCCGGCTGCGGCCGTGGCGGAATCTGCCTCGGCCCGAGCACCGGACGTGCGCCCAGCGGCGGCACCTCGAGCTCGGGCTGGTCCAGCAGCATGCGCAGGAGCTTTTCGGCGCCCGCGACGGTGAAGTCCGAAACCGAGTACACCGTCGAAGTGACCGAGGCGAGGAACTCCGGCACGTCGCCCGGGCCGTGGCCGGGCAGCAGGAGAGGCACGAACCGCTTCAGCGCGTTCGGGTCGGCGTAGAACGCGTCGCGGACCTGCCGGGCCTTCCAGAGGATGCCGGGTCCCTCGTGCGCGCCGACGTCTCCGGCACTGCGGCGGTACGCGGGCGAGGCGATCACCAGGACGTAGTCTGCTTCGCGGAGCCGCCCCGCCGTCCACAACGCCCAGTCCCGGCGCTCGTTCGCTTCACCCAGGTCGAGCCGCGCGTCGACGCTGCAGGACCGGAGGAACCGCCACAGCCGGATCAGCTGATCCTCGTGCGAAGGGTCGTCCGGCTCGTCGGCGTACGAGAGGAGCACCTGGGTCACGCGCACCTCCCACCTCGTCCGCGCGAGGGAGGGATTCTACCGACTCGGGTCGCCGGTCAGAGCTTGCGGCGCCGGCGGCGTCGGGGCCGCGGTTCGGGCGCCGGGTCCTCCGGAGGCTCCTCCCGGGCCGCCGGGTCCGTCAGGCCCAGCATCTCCGCCGCCAGCTGCTGGGAACTCGCGAACATGCCCGTCGGGGCTTCGCTCGCCCGGCGCAGCGCCGACGGGCGGAGACGGTTGTAGCCGCGGACCGTCACCGGCCGGCGGGCGCGCAGGTCGTACGCCTTCTCGTCCGCCAGCTCCGCGGCCAGCTCGCGGTCGACCAGGATCGTGCCCGGGCGGGCCACCGAGGTCAGGCGGGCGGCCAGGTTGACCACCGAGCCGTAGACGTCGCCGAAGCGCGACAGGATGCGCCCCGACGCCAGGCCCGCGCGGACGGCCGGCAGCGTCTCGTCCGCCGACGTGCGCTCGGTCAGCGTCAGGGCGATCTCCGCCGCGTCGACCGGGGCGTCCGCCACGAACAGGACTTCGTCGCCGATCATCTTCACCACGCGGCCGTGGTGCTCGGCGATCACCTCGGTGGCCAGGGTCTCGAAGGCGTCGAGCACGCGGCTCAGCTCGTCTTCGCCGATCTGGCGCGTCAGGCGCGTGTAGCCGACCATGTCGACGAACCCGACCACCTGGGTGCGGGTCTCCAGGTGCTCGTCCGGGGCCGCGAACGCGCGTCCCGCGTAGGCCGCGAGGTGGCGGCGCCACACGAAGTTCTGGACTTGTTCCAGCTCCGGCAGCAACCGGTCGACCAGGCGCGTCACCTGGCGTTCGCTGCGGCCGAGCTCCGGCTGTTCCCGGATCAGCTGCCAGAGCATGTCGACCTGCCACTCGGCCAGCCGCGACAGGTGCTGGCCGAGCGCGCGCGTCACCGAGACCTCGATGCTCGGGTCGATCAGCCCCGACTGCACCAGCTGGTCGGCGGTCCGCATCGCCTCGACGTCGGCGTCGGTGAAGACGACCTCGTCGTCGCGCACGGTCGCGAACCCGAGCGCGCGCCAGAGCCGGCGTGACCGCTCGTCGGGCACGCCGGCCTTCTCCGCCACTTCGAGCCGGGTGTACTTCCGCCGGCCGCCGAGCAGGACGCGTTCGAGCCGCTGCTGAAGTTCCTCGCCCGGACCGGTCACGTCAGGTCGTGTGGACGATCAGCACGTCCACGCCGGACTTGCGGGCCACCTCGGACGGCACCGAGCCCAGGATGCGGCCGGCGATCGTGTTCAGCCCGCGGTTGCCGACGACCAGCAGGTCGGCCTCGCGCTCCTTGACCACCTTGCGCAGCGAGTCGACCGGGTCGCCCTTGACCGCGACCGTGTCGATCTTCTCCGCGCCCGCTCGCGCCGCGCGGTCCCGCGCCGACTGCAGGGTGTCTTCGGCCGGGGCCGAGCCGACGACCTGGTACGCCTCGTCGCCGAGGGCGTCCTGGGCCTTGTCGACGTCGGACTGGCTCGCCGGGTAGAACGCACACGCGATGACGAGCGTGGCGCCCGCGTCGCCGGCCACCGCCGCCGCGCGGTCCACCGCCGCGAACGAGGACTCCGAGCCGTCCGTGCCCACCACCACGGTCCGATATGCCGCACCCATGCGCAAAACCTCCAGGTGATCCCGCGTGAGCAGGGACGATAGCCGGTCGGTACCGACCGCGCAGGCTCGTCCGCGCCCGTGTCGGGTGGAAGGTTACTCGCCAGTCGCTTTCTGCGCTCCGCTCGCCCGGGGAGCGGGCTTCGGCGCCGCTTTGGGGGCCGCGGTGGCGGCGGGCTTGGCCGCGGGTTTGGCCCCGGGCTTCGGCTTCGGCACGTCGGAGGCGCGGATCCGGATGGTCTCCTCGACGTCGGTGACCCGCACGGTCTGCTCGGTGTCGTCCGGCTTGGGGTCGGTGACCAGGTCGGCCTTGACGTCGGCGGGCACCTTGACGTCGTCGCCGAGGACGGTGTGCGCCTCGGCCAGCACGGCCCGCGCCGCCCGGACCTGCTCGGCGAGCCCGCCGCGCACCTTCCGCAGCGCGTCGACCCGCTCGTTCGCCTGGGTGATCCGCCGGTTGGATTCCTCCGTGGCCGACGTCACGCGGCGCCGCGCCTCGTCGGCGGCTTCGGCGAGCCGCGCGTTGGCCTCGGTGATCGAGTCCTGACGCCGCTTGTTGGCATCCGCGACGGACTCCCGCTGACGGCGGTCGATGTCGGCCTTCGCGGCCTTCTCTTCTTCGAGGACCTTCGCCCGGATGTCGGCGGCGTCCTGCGTGGCCTCCTGGACGCGCCGCGCGGCCTCGGCCTTGCTCGCGGCTTCCTGTTCGGCCAGCACCCGCATCGCCTCGGTGCGGCGCGAGGCCATCGCGATCTCGAAGTCCTCTTCGACCTTGGTGCGCCGATCCTGCGACTCGGTGTCGAGCCGCTTGCGCTCGGCCTCGGCCTCGTCGGTGATCTTCTTGGCCTCGGCGCGGGCGTCTTCGAGGACCTTCCGGTGCTCGGCCTCCATCTCCTTGCGCCGGAGGTCGAGTTCGGTGAGCAGCTGCTCGTACCGGGCCCGCATGGCACTGGCATCGGTCTCGGCCTTGGCCCGGATGTGCCCGGCCTCGGCTTCGGCACGGGCGCGCGTGTCGGCGGATTCGTCCTGCGCGAGCCGCAGCATCCGCTGCAACCGTTCGGACAGGCCTTCGACGCTCGTCGGCGGCTGGGCAAGCCGGTCGACCTGCCCACGCAGGTCCGCGATCTCGCCGCGCGCGATCTCCAGCTGGCGGGCAAGGTCCCCCGCCTGCGCAATGGCGGCGTCCCGATCCGCGGTGAGCATCTTCAGATCGGCATCCAGCCGTTCAAGGTGCTCATCGACCTGCGCTCGGCTGTACCCGCGCTTCGCCACGTCGAAGCCGGCTCCCAGCGGCACAAGCTCCCGTTCATCGCCAAGGCTCATGGGGCCTACCGTAGTCGCAGTCCGGTCACGGAAGGGTGAGCACCCGGGCGGTGCGCCGAACGAGCGGTCTCCCGCGGCGAAAGGAACCGCCGGAATCGCCTGGTTCTTCGGCGCTTCCTGGCGCCGGCAGTCAGCGCGCTGACGGCGGTCCCCGGCGCGGCGAGCAGGGCGGCTTCCGGTGCCGAGATCAGGCCGGTTCCGGCCGGCTCGGGACCGGGCGGGCTTCCTGCACCGGGACTGGGTGAGTTCCGGCCGCGGGAGCGGGCCGGTTCCGGCCCAGGGTGGGGTTTAGGTCGCGGGGCCAGGTGGGCTTCGGCCGCGGGAGCGAGCGGGCTTCCGGCCTTGGGGGCCGGGTGGGTTTCGGCCGCGGGAGCGGGCCGGGTTCCGGCCCGGGGCCCGAATGGGGTTTGGCCGCGGAGCCGGATGGGCCTCGGGCCGCGGGGCCAAGCGGACCTCGGCCGCGGGAGCGAGCAGGCTTGCGGCCCTGGGAGTGGGCGGGCTTTCGGCCGCGGGTCCGGGCGGCTTCGGCAGCGGGCGCGAGCCGGTTCTCGGCGCCGGGAGCCGACCCGCTCCCGGCGCCGTCGGGCGTCAGGCGCCGCGGAATGCGTTGATGCCTTCGATGTGTTTGGCGCGCTTTTCTTCGTCGCGGATGCCGAGGCCTTCTTGGGGGGCGAGTGCGAGGACGCCGACCTTGCCTTGGTGGGCGTTGCGGTGCACGTCGAGGGCGGCCTGCCCGGTCTCCTCCA
>NZ_JBSGJD010000253.1:0-13675 GCF_053605405.1 Amycolatopsis sp. NPDC003861 | reverse complement strand
GCCCGGTCCCATTCCGAACCCGGAAGCTAAGCCTGACAGCGCCGATGGTACTGCAACCGAAGGGTTGTGGGAGAGTAGGACACCGCCGAACTTACCTTCCGTACGGCCCGTTAGGATAGCCAGTTGGCTGCCCTAGCGGGCCGTACGCGTATGTCCAGGACAAGATTTTTTTCACGGCAGGAGGCCAGGTGTCCGAGTTCGGTCGACGAGACTCAAGCGATGATGGGTCCGGCCGGTCGGCACGCCGGGACGAAGGCTCCCGGGGCCGGTCGGACGGACCCCGGAGGAACCAGGGCGGCGCGCGGCAGGACCGCGGCGGCCGCGACGGCGGCTACCAGGGCCGGCCGCGCCGCGACGACCGCGGGGTGCGCGGCGGTGGCAAGCCGTTCCGCGGCGGCGACGGTCCCCGCGACCGCGACCAGCGCGGAGGATACGCAGGTCAGAGCCGCGCCGGCGGCCGCAACTTCAGCGACCGCGACGACCGCCGCGGCAGCTACGGCAGCCGCGACTCGGGCGGCGGCCGCTTCTCCGACGGCCCGAGCCGCTCCGGCGGCGGCCGTTACGAAGACCGGGGCGCCGGCCGGTCGGGCAGCCGCTACGAGGACCGGGGCAACAGCCGTTCCGGTACCCGCAACGACAGCCCGGGCCGCAGCTTCGACGATCGTGGAGGCCGCCCCCAGGGCAAGTCCTCGTATGGCGACCGTAAGCCCCGCTGGGAAAACCGCCGCGACGACGACCGAGGCGGCCGCCCGGGCGGCTTCCGTTCGGACGACCGCCCCCGCGGCGGCGATTCCCGCGGCACCCGGACGGGTGGTTTCCGCTCTGACGACCGCGATCGCCGCGATGATTCGCGTGGTGCTCGGACGGGTGGTTTCCGCTCCGACGACCGCGACCGCCGCGATGATTCGCGGGGCACTCGGACCGGTGGCTTCCGCTCGGACGATCGTGACCGCCGCGACGATTCCCGGGGCACGGGTGGCTTCCGTTCGGACGACCGGGGTCGGCGGGACGATTCGCGGGGCGGGTACCAGCGCCGGGACGACGACCGCGGCGGCCGCACCGGCGGTTTCCGCTCCGAGGACCGGGGTCGGCGGGATGATTCGCGGGGCGGGTACCAGCGCCGGGACGACGACCGCGGCGGCCGCACGGGTGGCTTCCGCTCGGATGACCGGGGCCGGCGCGACGATTCGCGTGGCGGCTACCAGCGGCGCGACGACGACCGCGGCCCCCGCACGGGTGGCTTCCGCTCGAACGACCGGGACCGGCGCGACGACGACCGCGGCGCTCGCTCCGAGGACCGGGGCCGTGGCGGCGACCGGCGGGATGAGTCTCGCGGTGGTTACCAGCGGCGGGATGACCGTGGCGGCTTCCGGTCCGAGAACCGGGACCGTCGCGATGGCGAGCAGGGCGGTTACCAGCGCCGCGATGACGAGCGCGGTGCCCGCTCGGGCGGCTTCCGCTCGGAAGACCGCGGCCGGTCCGACGACCGGGACCGTCGTGACGGCGAGCGGGGCGGCTACCAGCGGCGCGATGACGACTCGCGGGGTGACCGCGGTGACCGTGGCAGCTACCAGCGCCGGGACGACAGCCGTGAGAACCGTGGTGAGCGCAAAGACCGTCCGCGGGGGAACCCGCGGCCCAAGGTCGGCGCGCCGCTCGATGACGAAGCTCTCGCCAAGGAACTCCTCGAGGCGCCCGAGCTGCCCGAGGACATCGAGTTCTCCGACCTCGACGAGGAAGCCCGCCGTGAACTGCGGACGCTGCCGAAGGGGCTGGCCGAGACCGTCGGGAAGCACCTCGTCGCCGCCGGGGGGCTGATCGACAGCGATCCCGAGGCCGCCCTCGAGCACGCCAAGTACGCCAAGGCCAAGGCCTCGCGCGTCCCGATCGTGCGCGAAGCCCTCGGCCTGGTCGCCTACCACGCCGGCAACTGGTCCGAGGCCCTCTCCGAGCTGCGGGCCGTCCGGCGGATGACGCGCAGCGACGACCACATCGCCATCATCGCCGACGCCGAGCGGGCTCTCGGGCGTCCCGAGCGGGCCCTCGACCTCGCGAAGGAGGTCGACACCGCGAAGCTCACGAAGGCCACCCAGGTCGAGCTGGCGATCGTCGCGGCCGGGGCGCGGCGGGACCTCGGGCAGCTCGATGCCGCCGTCGTCTCGCTGCAGGGTGACGACCTCAAGGCAGAGAAGCGCGACCCGTGGAGCGCTCGCCTCTTCTACGCCTACGCCGACAACCTCGCGGCCGCCGGGCGCAAGGACGAGGCCATCCAGTGGTTCCTCAACGCTTCCGAGGCCGATGCCGAAGACGAGACCGACGCCGCCGAGCGGGCTGCCGATCTGTCGAACGCGGAGAACACCGAGGACGTGAAGAACACGGTGAACGCGGAGAACGAGGACGAAGACACCGATGAGTGACGCCCTCCTCGCGGCCTACGACGCGGTCCTCTTCGACCTCGACGGCACCGTCTACCACGGCACCCGGGTCATCCCGGGTGCCCCGGAGACGGTGCGGGCCGCGCGGGAGCACGGCACCCCCATCCGGTTCGTCACGAACAACGCCTCCAAGGCCCCCGGCGAGGTCGTCGCGCACCTCACCGGCCTCGGCGTGCCCGCCGGGACCGATGAGGTGCACACCAGCGCCCAAGCCGGCGTGCAGCTGCTGAAGGAACGCCTGGACGGCGGCGCCGAGGTCCTCGTCGTCGGCACCGAGTCGCTCGCCGCCGAAGTGGCGCAGGCGGGTCTCCAGCCGGTGCGGGAGAACGCGCCCACCGTCCAGGCCGTCGTCCAGGGGCACTCGCCCGACAACACCTGGGCCGCGCTGGCCGAAGCCTGTCTGGCCATCCGCGCCGGCGCACTCTGGGTGGCCTGCAACGTCGACGCCACCCTGCCCAGCGAGCGCGGCCTCCTGCCCGGCAACGGGTCGATGGTCGCCGCGCTGCGCACCGCCACCGACGTCGAGCCGCTGGTCGCCGGAAAGCCCCAGCCGCTGCTGTTCGAGACCGCCGCCCGGTCGGCGGGTGCGCAAAACCCGCTGGTCGTCGGCGACCGGCTCGACACCGACATCGCCGGTGCGGTCGCCGCGGGCATCGACTCCCTCGTCGTCCTCTCCGGCGTCGCGACGCCGAAGCAGCTGATCGAGGCCGTCCCGGCCGAGCGCGGCACCTACCTCGCGAAGGACCTCACCGCGCTCACCGAGCGGGCCGAAGACCTCAAGATCGGGCCGCGGCCGGGCTGGACCGTGACCGTCGAGAACCGGACCCTGACGGCCGAGGGCGACGGCGACGAGCTGGACCTGCTCCGCGCGCTCTGCCACACGGCGTGGGAGACCGGCGTCACCGAACTCGGCGAGCGCGCCAAGGCGAAACTGTCCTGACTGATACCGTTTGCGGTGTGCAGGACCACCCCTTCCCCGTCCCGGGCCCGCCGCCCGGTTCGTTCTCGCAAGCGACCGACCCGCGGGCCGGCATCGACGAAGCCGTCGCCGGGCTGGACGACCTGGACGCGCTGCCGCTCGCGGAGCACGTCGAGCGCTTCGACGCCGTGCACACCGAGCTGACGGTCGCCCTGTCCAGCATCGACAAGGTCTGATCGGCGTGCCCAAGCGGGCCCGCCTCGACGCGGAACTGGTCCGGCGCGGCCTCGCACGGTCGCGCGAGCAAGCCTCGGCCCTGATCACCGGCGGCAAGGTCACCGTCCGCGGGATGGTCGCCACCAAACCCGCCACCGGCGTGGAGTCCGACGCCCCCATCGTCGTCAAGGACGAAGACGACCCCGGGTGGGCCTCGCGGGGTGCCCACAAGCTGCTCGGCGCCCTCGAAGCGTTCACGGAGCTGAGCGTCGAAGGCAAGCGCTGCCTCGACGCCGGCGCGTCCACCGGCGGCTTCACCGACGTCCTCCTGCGCCACGGCGCCGCCACCGTGATCGCCGCCGACGTGGGCCGTGGCCTGCTCGACTGGCGGATCCGCACCGACGAACGGGTGGTGGTCATGGATCGCACGAACGTCCGCAACCTCACGCCCGACGACCTCGGCGGGCCGGTCGACCTGGTCGTCGGGGACCTGAGCTTCATCTCCCTCAAGCTCGTGCTGCCCGCACTCACGGCCTGCGCGCGCGAAGGCGCCGACCTGGTGCCGATGGTGAAGCCGCAGTTCGAGGTGGGCAAGGACCGCCTCGGCAGCGGCGGTGTCGTCCGCGACCCCGGGCTGCGCGCCGAGTCCGTGCTCACCGTCATCGACGAGGCCGCGAAACTCGGGCTCGCGCTGCGCGGGGTGACCGCCAGCCCGCTGCCCGGACCGTCCGGGAACGTCGAGTACTTCGTGTGGCTGAAGAAAACCCACGTGGCCGAGTCCACTGTGGACGCGGTAAACAGGACTGAGGCCGAGCGGCTCGTCCGGACCGCCGTCGAGGAAGGGCCCGCATGACCACCGAACGTGAAGTGCTCCTCATGGTGCACCCCGATCGCGAAGCGACCGGCGAAGCCGCGCGCGAGGTTTCGGCGCGCTTCGCCAAGGCCGGCATCCGGATCCGGGTGACCGAGCACGACGTCTGCGCGCTGATCAACCCCGAACAGCACGGCGTCGGCGCGACCTGCACGGTCGTCGACCCGGACGACAACCCCGCCGACGGCGTCGAGCTGGTGTTCGTCCTCGGCGGCGACGGCACGCTGCTGCGCGCGGCCGAGCTGGCCCGCCCGGCCGGCGTGCCGGTGCTCGGCGTGAACCTCGGGCGCGTCGGCTTCCTCGCCGAAGCCGACTCCGACGCCCTCGCCGACACCGTCCAGCGGGTCGTCGACGGCGACTACCAGGTCGAAGAGCGGATGACCATCGACGTCACCGTCACCCACGACGGTGCGGAAGTCGCCCGCACCTGGGCGCTCAACGAGGCCAGCGTCGAGAAGAGCACCCGGGAGCGGGTGCTGGACGCGCTGATCGAGGTCGACGGCCGTCCGGTGTCCGCCTTCGGCTGCGATGGTGTGCTCTGCGCCACACCGACGGGTTCGACCGCGTATGCGTTTTCGGCGGGCGGCCCGATCATCTGGCCGGACGTCCAGGCGCTGCTGGTGGTGCCGAGCAACGCGCACGCGATGTTCGCGCGGCCGCTGGTCGTCTCCCGGGACTCGGTGATCACCGTCGGGATCGACCCGGACGGCTCGTCGGCGGTGCTGACCTGCGACGGGACCCGCCCGATCGACCTGCCGCCGGGCGCGCGGGTGCGCGTCACCTGCGGCAAGACGCCGGTGCGGCTGGTCCGGCTGTGGGACGGCCCGTTCACCGATCGCCTGGTCCAGAAGTTCTCGCTGCCGGTGAAGAGCTGGCGCGAGCGGCACGCGCGCCCCTGCGAGTGACCCACCGTTCAGCGATTCGTTCGAACACATCGGCGACGCGCCGGGGTCCCGGGCGCGCAGAGTGTCGGTGGTGGCCGCTACCGTAGGCGGCGTGCTGGCCGAGATGCGCATCCAGGGCCTCGGAGTCATCGAGGACGCCCTGCTGGAACTGCACGCGGGCTTCACCGTCGTGACCGGTGAGACGGGTGCGGGCAAGACCATGGTCGTCACCGGGCTGCACCTGCTGTCCGGTGGCCGGGCCGAGGTGTCCAAGGTCCGGACGGGGATGCTCAAGGCGTTCGTCGAAGGACGGTTCACCTACGCCGGCGTCGAAGGCGCCGAGCGGATCGTCACCGACTCGGGCGCGGACGTGGACGAGGACGGCAGCGTGATCGCGCTGCGCGCGGTCGCCGTCGACGGGCGGTCCCGCGCCCACCTCGGCGGCCGGTCCGTGCCGGTCGGCGTGCTGGCGGAGCTGTCGGAGCAGCTGATCGCGGTGCATGGGCAGAACGACCAGCTGCGGCTGTTGCGGCCGGCCGAGCAGCGCGCGGTGATCGACCGGTTCGCCGGGGACGCCGTCGCGAAGCCGCTGCAGGCCTACCGGGAGATCCGGGCGGAGTGGCTGGCGGTGATCGCCGAGCTGACCGAGCGGTCGACGCGCTCGCGGGAGATGGCCCAGCAGGCCGACCTGCTCAAGCACGGCCTGACCGAGATCGACGCCGTCGCGCCGGAGCCGGGCGAGGACGACGAGCTCACCGCGCAGATCAAGCGGCTCGCCGCGGTCGACGAGCTGCGTGCCGCCGCCACCGAGGCGCACGTCGCGGTGTCCGGCTCCCCGGACGGCGACCCGGACGCGCCGGGGGCACTGGGTTTGGTCGGGGAGGCGCTGCGGCGGCTCTCGACGGCGGAGGACGCCGTGCTGCGCGAGCTGGCGCCGCGGCTGGAGGAGGCGTCGGTGCTGCTCTCCGACGTCGGGGCCGAACTGGGCACCTACGTCGAGACGCTGGACGCCGACCCGGCGCTGCTGGAGAAGGTGCTGGCCCGCCAGGCCGACCTCAAGCGGCTGACCCGCAAGTACGCGGCGGACGTCGACGGCGTGCTCGCCTGGGCCGACGACGCCCGGCGCCGCCTGGAGTCGATGGACACGTCGGAGGAGGCGCTCGCCGAGCTCGCGCTGCGGCGCGACCAGCTGGCGATCCAGCTCTCCGCGCACGCGGCCGAGGTGTCGGCGGCGCGGGAGAAGGCGGCGGCCGAGCTGGCCGCGGAGATCACCCGGGAGCTGTCCGGGCTGGCGATGGGCCAGGCGGCGATCGAGGTGACGGTCGAGCAGCGCCCCGCCGAACACGGTGACACGCACGCGTTGACCATCGACGGCCGCGCGGTGCACGCGGGCGCGGACGGCGTCGACGACGTCGAGCTGCTGCTGCGCGCGCACGACGGCGCCCCGCCGCTGCCGGTCCACAAGGCCGCTTCGGGCGGTGAGCTGTCGCGGGTGATGCTGGCCATCGAGGTGGTCCTGGCGCACGCGGACACCGTCCAGACGCTGGTGTTCGACGAGGTCGACGCCGGGGTGGGCGGCCGCGCGGCGGTCGAGATCGGCCGGCGGCTGGCCCGGCTGGCGCGCACGCACCAGGTCCTGGTGGTGACGCACCTGCCGCAGGTGGCGGCGTTCGCGGACCAGCACCTGGTGGTGGACAAGGGCCACACCGGCGGGGTCACGCGCAGCGGCGTGAAGAACCTGAGCCAGACCGAGCGGGTCAGCGAGCTGGCCCGGATGCTCGCGGGCATGGACAACGAGACGGGCCGGGCGCACGCGGAGGAGCTGCTGGCGACGGCCGAGAAGGACAAGACGGAGTTCGAGCCGAAGAAGAAGCGCGCGGCGAAGAAGAAGTAGGCGCCGGGGGAAATACTCCCCGCCTCCCGGCAGTTGTCGTGACGACTGCAGGTGGCGAAAGGATCCCGATGCGCGCGGTGGTACTCCGAGAACCCGGTCCGGTCGAAAACCTCGAGCTCACCGAGCTGCCGCTGCCGGAGGTGAAACCCGGCTGGGTCCGGATCGCCGTGAAGGCGTTCGGCCTCAACCGCTCGGAGCTGCACACCCGGCTCGGGCTGGCCGACGGCGTCACCTTCCCGCGCGTGCCCGGCATCGAGGCCGTCGGGGTCGTCGACGCCGGCGGCGGCTTCGCGCCCGGGCAGCAGGTCGCCACCATGATGGGCGGCATGGGCCGCACCTTCGACGGCGGCTACGCCGAATACACGCTCGTGCCCGAAAACCAGGTCATCCCGTTCCACAGCGACCTGCCGTGGGAGGTCATCGGCCAGGTGCCGGAGACGCTGCAGACCGCGTACGGCTCGCTCACCACCGGCCTCGACCTCCAGAAGGGCCAGACGCTGCTGATCCGCGGCGGCACGTCCGCGCTCGGGTTCGCCACCGCGACCCTGGCGAACGACCTCGGCGCCACCGTCTTCGCGACCACCCGGCAGCCCGGACGGCTCGCAACCCTGCGCGAACACGGCGTCGACCACCCGCTCCTCGACGACGGCGACGTCGCGGCACAGGTCCGCGAGATCGCTCCCGAAGGCGTCGACGCCGCCCTCGAACTGGTCGGGACGCCGACCCTCCCGGACACCCTGAACGCCACCCGCGTGCACGGGACGGTCTGCTTCGCCGGCATGTTGTCCAACGAATGGACGATCTCGAACTTCTATCCGATCGGCTACCTTCCCGCTGGGGTCCGGTTGACCGCTTATGGTGGTGAGGCGGACGACCTGCCGGCCTCCGTGCTCCAGCGTCACCTCGACCGGATCGCTCGCGGCGAAGCGAGCCTCGGCCCGGTCAAGGTGTACCCGATGGCGGAGATCCGGCAGGCGCACGACGACCTGGAGCACAACCGGACGGCGGGCAAGCTCGTCGTGCTGACCGGCCGAGCGGAGGGAGCCGCACCGTGATCCTGCCGCCGCCCGCCGATGTCGAAGCCCAGCTCGCCGCCGCGCGGCGGGACGGCGACCTCGACCGCTACCTCGGCCTGCTCGCCGGCGAGGAGCTGTTCGTGCCGATCCGGCGGGTGGACGCCCGGAGCATCCTCGACGAGCGGGCGGAGACCTTCCCGAACGTCTACTTCGAGACCGGCGGCGACGAGTTCCTGCAGGTCTTCACCCGCGGCGCACTGCCGGACTTCGGCCCGGACATCGTGGCCATGAGCGGCGCGCTCGACTGGGCGGTCGACGGCGTCGGGCGGCACGAGCGCGTCGTGTTCAACCGCGGCACCCGCGGCGAGTGGCGGCTGGCCGGGGCGACGCTGCAGCCGTGGCTCGACGCGCACCCCGACGACGTCACGCCGCTGGAAGAGCAGGTCGAGCGGCTGATCACCGCGCCGTACGGGCACCTCGAAGGGCCCATCGCGCACGCGCTCGCCTGCGGTGCGCACCTGGCCGTGCTCAACGCAGCGCCCTGGAACCTCCTCGACGGCCGCTACCACGACTACGTCGCCGAGGTGCGCAGCCTGCGGGACTGGTGGGGCGTGGCCGACCCGCCCGGCTGGCGCGCCACCATGACCGACCTGATCGGCGACGGCTACGCGCTGACCCCCGGCAACCTGGTGCTCATGCTGCGCCTGCGGTTCGCCGCCGAGTACGGGCTGCCCGGCGCCGAGTTCGACCCGCTGACCTGGGCGCAGCTGGTGGACCGGTGGTGCACCGAGAACGACGCCGCGGACCAGGCCGACGAGCTGCGGGAGACCGTCCGCCGGGTGTCCCGGTACGAGCGGCGGCTGCGCGCCGACGGCCTGGTCGACGCGGACGGCTGCGTGACGACGGCGCTGTCCTGGGACGTCGGCCGCGCGGTCACCATCGCCCGCGCCGGGCTGGCCGCCGGGTACTGCGACGCGTTGAGCGCCGAGCTGATGGTGCTCGAAGCCGGATCCCTGGCCCGCCGCTACCACCAGTCATGGGCCGACCTGTCGGCGGGGTACGTCATGGGCCGGGTGCTGCACGCCGGCGAAGACGAGTTCGGCGAGTGGTACCCGGCGGCCGTGCGCGTCCACCACCAGCTCCTTCAGGATCCGGCGAGCCCCTGGCTGAACCTCGATTTCGGCTCGCTGTCGGAGGAGTCCGAGGCCTGACCCGCGCGGGGGAGGGCGACCGGGCTCACCACAACGAGTCACAGCAGCTACGGCGTGGCGTACCTCGTCCCACGAGCAAATTTGTCACCATCGGCCACATGAAGCTCACGGGTCTGCTCACGCGGAATCAAGAACCCCTGCCGGGGATCACCGGGGTCGCCCGGGTCGACCGCCGCACCCGGGAGCTGCTGCGCCGGATCAGTCCCGGCGACATCGTCGTGCTCGACCAGCTGGACCTCGACCGCGCGACGGCCGACGCCCTGGTCGACGCCGAGGTCGCCGGCGTGGTCAACGCGTCGCCGTCGATCTCCGGCCGGTTCCCGAACATGGGCCCCGAGATCCTCGTCGCGGCCGGCATCCCGCTCGTCGACTCGGTCGGCGGCGAGCTGCTGCGCTCGATCAAGGACGGCACGAAGCTGCGCCTGCTCGACGGCATCGTCTACATCGGAGAGCGGCAGATCGCCTCCGGCATCGAGCAGACCGCCGAGAGCGTCGCCGACCAGATGATCGAGGCCAAGGCCGGGATGTCGACGCAGCTGGAGGCGTTCTCGGCGAACACCATCGAGTTCCTGCGCCGCGAGCGCACCCTGATCCTCGACGGCGTCGGCGTCCCCGAGCTGAAGGTGCCGCTGCGGGACCGGCACGTGCTGGTCGTCGCGGGCGGCAACGGGCACGCCGAGGACCTCAAGAAGCTCAAGAAGTACATCGCCGAGCACCGCCCGGTGCTGATCGGTGTCGACGCCGGCGCGGACACCCTGCGTGTGCAGGGCTACCGGCCGGACGTCGTCGTCGGCGACCCCACCGGGATCGGCACCGCCACCCTGCGCGGCGGCGGCGAGGTCGTCGTGCCCGCCGCGCCGGACGGCCACGCGCCCGGGGTCGAGCGCATCCAGGACCTCGGCATCGGCGCGGTGACGTTCCCCGCGTCGGGCAACGCCGAGGACCTCGCACTGCTGCTGGCCGACGCGCACGGCGCCGGCCTGGTCGTCACCGTCGGCTTCCAGGCCACCCTGCGCGAATTCCTCGACCACGGCCGGTCCGGCTCCAACCCGTCGACGTTCCTGACGCGGCTGAAGCTGGGCACGAAGCTCGTCGACGGCAAGGCGGTGGCCACGCTGCACCGCAACCGGGTGTCGATCGGGGCGGTCGTCCTGCTCGTGCTCGCCGCGGTCGTGGTGGTCGCCGCGGCCCTGCTGGTGTCCGATGTGGGCTCGGTCTACCTCGACTGGCTCAAGGGCACCTGGAATTCGTTCTACGCCTGGGTCAAGGGATTGTTCACGTGATTTCGCTGCGCTACCACGTCGTTTCCATCGCCGCCTGCTTCCTCGCGCTGGCCGTCGGCGTCGTGCTCGGCTCGACCGCGCTCAACGGCACGCTGCTGTCCGGGCTCGCGGGAGAGAAGAAGGACCTCGGCAGCCAGGTCGCCGACCTGGAGGCCCAGCGCAACGCGCTCAACGCCCGGCTGACCGACGCCGACGCCTTCGCCGGCTCGATGGGCCCGAAGGTCGTCGCCGGCGCGCTGGACAAGCGGTCGGTGGTGCTGGTGACCACCGAAGACGCGCGCCCGGCCGACCGGGACGCGCTCAAGCAGCTGGTCGGCCAGGCCGGCGCCGCGGTGACCGGCGAGGTCCAGCTGACGTCGGCGTTCGCCGACCCGGAGAAGGCCGACCAGCTCCGCGACGTCGTCACGCGGCTGCAGCCGGCCGGCTCGAAGTTCCCGACGGCGGGCGACTCGGGCACCCTGGCCGGCGCGCTGCTCGGCTCGGTGCTGCTGCTGGACAAGACGACGGCGAAACCGCAGTCCTCGCCCGAGGAACTGGCGGCGGCGCTGAGCGGGCTCACCGACGGCGGGTTCGTCAAGGCCGGGCCGGACGTCAAGCCTGCCCAGCTGGCCGTCGTGCTCACCGGTGCCCAGGCGACCGGCGACGGCGCGGGCGACCGCGCGGCGACGATCGCCCGGTTCGCGACCCAGCTCGACCGCAGCGGTGCCGGCGCGGTGCTCGCCGGTGACGCCGGTTCGGCCGACGGTACCGGCGCGCTGGGCGTGGTCCGGGCGGATACCTCGGCGACGTCGATCCTGTCCACAGTGGACAATGCGGACACGTCGGCCGGGCGGGTGAGCACCATCCTGGCGTTGAAGGAACAGCTCGACGGCGGTGCCGGCCGCTACGGCGTCGCGGGCAACGCCCAGGCGCCCGCACCCGGCGTCACCGCACCGGCCGGCAACTGAGCACTCTGCCGCGGCTCGTCGTGAGTGGTAAGGCGGGTTAGAACCCTCCTTACCACTCACGAGGGCCTTACCGCAGGGGTGGGTCGAGGGGGAAGCAGGACACCCGCACCGGCCAGGTGTCGCCGCCGGCCGGCAACGGCATCCGCTTGAGCGCCGCGGCCGCGTCGGTGTCATGGGCCTCTTCGGCCGCCGCGTGGAAGATGTCCGCCGCGATCGACTGGTCGAACACGCCGATCTGCTGGTGCGGCCAGGCCGCGGCCCCCTGCAGGGCGCCCGGGATCAGCTGGTCGACCACCTTCCGCAGGGTCACGCCGTTCGCCGCCCGGTACTTCCAGACGTCGACCCCCAGGTTCTTCCCGACCTCGGCCAGCCGGCCCCACGCCGTCAGGTTGAAGTTGACGTAGTGCCACGACATCGTCCGGGACAGCTCCAGGGGCTGGCTGCCGTCCGCGGCGAACTGGACTCCGAATCGCTTCCGCTCGGCGTCGAGCACGATCTTGCGGGCCGCGTCGCGGTGCCCCAGGTACGCCGAGATCGTCGCGTTCTGCATGTCGAGGAACGTGCCGTGGTTGTTGGTGGCGGCCAGTTCCAGCTTGGCCTGCGGGCTGGTCTGCATCCAGTTCAGGTACTGCGTCAGCCACGCCTTGATCCCCGCGCGGTCCTTCCCGGTCCAGCCCGGCGCGCCGCCGTCGAGCAGCGCGAACGCGTCCATCAGCTGGCTGAACGACTGCGTCGAGTCGATGATCCCGGTGCCGCTGACCGTGTCCTTGCACGGGATGATCTGGCTGTAGGTCATGTTCGGGTTCATCTTGGTGGCCGGGTCGAGGAACCACGTCCGGATGTCCAGTGCCGCGCGCTTCGCGTACTTCGCGTCGCCGGTGTAGTACCAGGCCAGCGAGAGGTAGTACATCGCGTCCCACGCCCACATCCGGTAGGTGTGGTCGGTGATCGCGTCGGCTTCCGGGTTGCGCTGGCCGTCCTTGTTGACGTACGGGCAGCCCTGCGGGTTCTCCGGCGTTTTCGGCTGGCTCGCCCACCAGTAGGGCGCCTGGCTCGTGTAGTCGTGCTTGTCGCCGCTCGGGGGCGCGGACGGCTTGTCCATGACCGACCACGGCCCGTCGGTGAGCGCGGTGTCGGCCTTGGCCAGCACCGCTTTCAGCGCGTCCCGCTGTGCCTTGGTCGCGTGGCCGCCGCGGATCGCCTGCTTGATGTTCGCGAGCTTGGCGCCGTCGGTGACGATCGTGTGGGGTGGGGACGCAGCCACCGCTGTTCCGCTCACCGGGACCAGCAGCATGCTCGCCGAAACCGCCAAGGCGCCGAGAACTCTTCGCACGTGGACCGCCTTCCGGGGACGTCGAATCCCCACGTCGTCACCGGGCGGCGGTACGGCTGCAGGGATTCTGACGTTCCCGGAAGGCAGGTGTCAATCGGGCCAGGTGCGCCGCTTGTCCAGCGGCCGCGCGTACGAGCCCGCGCGGCTCGTCCGCAACCCCAGCGCCACCAGGGATTCCGCGAGGTGGACCGCGGCGGCGACGCCGTCGATGACGGGGATGTCCAGCATCGTCGCGATCTTCCGGTCCAGCCCGGTCATCCCGGCGCACCCGAGCACCAGCACCTCCGCTCCGGCGTCCCGCGCGCGGCGGCCGGCGGTGAGCAACGCCGATTCCGTCCGGCGTTCGTCGGTCAGCTCCAGCACGCCGAGCCCGGCGCCGGTGACCGTGACGCAGTTCTGCGCGACTCCGGCGGCGTGCAGGCTGTCCTCGATCAGCCCGCACGTCCGGTCCAAAGTGGTCACCACGCCGTAGCGGCGGCCGAGCAGGCAGGCCAGGTGCGCGGCGGCCTCGGTGATGTCGACGACCGGGACGTCCAGCAGCTCGCGCGCGCCCTCGCGGCCGTGGGGGGGGGGGGGGGGGGGGGCCGGGGGGGGGGGGGGGGGGGGGGGGGGCCGCCCCCCCCCCCCCACCCCCCCCCCCCCCCCCAAACCTCACCCCCCCCCCCC